>CAIVNT010000052.1 GCA_903907305.1 uncultured Ignavibacteriota bacterium | reverse complement strand
CCCCTGGGATGAGATACATCACTCCGAGGTCCATTCCGAATGCGGAAGAATTTGCTTCGGCAATGGAAGAATAGATATATTTTCCGGTAAGACCGTAGTACAAATTCTCATCAAACAGATTGGCAAGCGAAACGGACATTGCCATATCATCCGCGCCGAATGTTCCGGTTGCAATTCCTTGATCGTTTCTCCCGTCGAAGGAGCCATAATTAATGTAGTTCACACCGAATCCGAGTACACCGACATTCGCCACATTTTGAGTATAGGCGGCGAAACCGGATTTGATGTCCAGTACGTGGCTTGTGTATCCTACTGCGGCGACGGGATGAAGAAGAGTAGCAATGGTTGCAGGATTGTAGAACATTCCGGCAGGATCACCCTGCATGGAAACAAAACTCCCAGCCATTGCCGCAGCACGGGCGCTGACATCATTTTGCAGGAACAGGTATGTCGGCCGTTCACCGGCGGGCAGCGCTGTGGAAAAAAGAAGAAGTGTGATGGTGACGTGAATGAAGTGAGAGCGCTTCATCGTTCCTCCGTATGACAATGATGGTTGACCATTTGGTAAACACCGTACTGAAGTGAAAATATGTTGATGCAAATGTATCAATCAATCATTATATCAATGTAATATTCTCTCGGTTGAAATTCAACGTTTTTATCTAAGGCGAATTATTCATATTATTGGACACTATGAAGGTAAAATTTCTCTTTCCGATCGTTTTTTTACTGCTCGCAGGCTGTGCAGGACAACGTCCGCCCGAAGGAGGGCCGGCAGATTCTGTCCCCCCGGAGATCATTTCTGTCCTTCCAGCACCGAATACGGTCAATTATTCCGACAATAGTATTATCATCGAGTTCAGTGAATATGTCGATCGACGATCTGTTGAAGGGGCGGTATTCATTTCTCCTGCGGTCGACGAAAAAGAATTTGATTGGAGCGGAACGGAACTTGAGATCATCTTCCATCAGGAACTCCGGAAGAACACGACATATGTGCTGACCATAGGAACCGATGTTACGGATGTCCGCGCAAGGAATAGAATGGCAAAAGCGTTCACTCTTGCATTTTCAACAGGCACCAAGATCGATAACGGAACAATCACCGGCAAAGTGTTCGACGAAAAACCCGACGGTGTGATGATCTTTTCGTACCGCCTGAATTCGATCCTGGCCGACACACTCAATCCGGCTGTTTCGAAACCTGATTATCTCACGCAGACCGGAAAGAACGGCGAGTTCGTGCTGCCCAATCTTGCACAAGGAACGTATCGATTGTTTGCACTGCGGGATGAATATCGGAATCTTCTGTATGATGCGGAAACGGATGATATCGGAACCACGGATGATGCAACGGTAACGGCGAAAGATACACTCATTTCCAGCGTAAAATTCACCATTGCGAAAGAGGATACAACACCGCCGAGAATCGTTTCGGTAACAGCTTCCGATAACCGGCATCTTTCGCTCCAATTCAGCGAGCCGATGGATTCAGCATCATTATCGACAGCCGCTTTCAGCATTACGGACACGTTGTCCCGGCCCATATTGAACGTTCAGCAATTCTTTGCCACCAATCCTCAATTCTCATCGGTTACTCTTGTCACCGAACCTCAACGGAAAGAATCGCTGTATGTTCTGCAGGTGAATGGTGTAAAAGATAAGAATGGATTCCTCATTAACCCAACCGCGAAGATGAAACAATTCGCTGGTTCGGGAGTGAACGATACGATCCCTCCGAAAGTACTCTCATCATCGTTCCAGGAAAATTCCGCGAAGATCATGCCGGAAGCTGAGATCGTCTTCCAATTTACCGATGTCCTTCAAAAGCCGATCACAGATACATCTATAACGATCCAACGGATGAAGGACAGTGCTTTCGTTCCTTCATCGGTGCTGTTCCGTTCGCTGAACACTGTTGTCATCAAACCCAAGCAGAAGCTCAATATCGGTGATCAGTATCTTCTTTCATTCACGTGGAACGGTTTTAAGGATCCGGCCGGGAATTATTATAAAGACAGTATCACTCACGCAGGATTCTCCGTGGACGATCCGGAAAATTTTGGAAGTATCGATGGGGTATTTGCCGGTTTCGGCGGGGCGAAGAATATGATCACTGCGGTGAACCTTAGTGACAAGAAACAAACTGAACGAAAAACAGTCACCAACGCTTCGGGAAAATTCACGTTTACAGAATTGCCGGAAGGGAAATACTCTCTGAAAGCATTCGATGATGTGAATGGGAACTCCGTACATGATGCGGGCAAACCGTTCCCGTGGAAAAAAGGGGAACGGTTCCTGTTCTATCGTGATACCATCCGTGTCCGGGCGCGCTGGCCTGTGGATGGAGTCATGTTCAATTCAAAATAATCCTACCGGTTAACGGATGTACTGTCGATGGGAACAGGAAGCGGCGGTTTCGGAAGCTGATTTCTGATGATCCTGTCCGGGACGATCCATGCATTTTTATACCCCTGCATTTTCAGCCGGTCCTGCAAAAATTTCGCTTCAGCTCGGTTTGAAAAATCGCCGGTGCGGATCTTATAGGTGGGTGCTTCGAACACGAGATAGATCCACAGTTCAGGAAAGAGAAGTGTTAATGCGGTTCGGGTCGTATTTGCCTCATCGAACGTATTCGTGGCAAGGACCTGAACGCGATATCCCTGCAGCGTCTCCGGAGCTGCGGTCGTCAACTGATCGATCGAACGCCCTGCCGTTTTACTGATGTCATTCTTCTTATAGAGATAGACTTCCGTATCGTAGAAGGAAGGTTTGAATGAGCGCTCAAATGTATTCAGCCGTTCTTTTCTCGGCTGATAACCCGAATCTGCGGGGACAGTTGATTGTGCCGAAAGAATGCTGATAAAAAAAGCTGCGGGAAATAAAAAACGGATCATCATCATTTTGTCCAGTGGGATACCCATAGTCCAGGATAGTCCTTCGGATATTCTTTGTTCATTTTTGCGATAAAGTCCGTAGCGGAACTTCGTGAAGAAAATGTACCGACGCAGACACGGGTCAGTTGTAACGAACTGTCGAACAGGATGCGGACCGGCAGTTTGAAACGCTGTGCCAGTTGTTCCTGATGCCGTTTAACATTGCTCTGCATTTTGAATGCGCCGACTTCAATGGTATAGAATTTCTTTGGCGCCGATGCTTTTACAGAGATGGACGAAGGTACTGAACTTTGCTTCGTTTTTTTCTGCACGTCCACCGTGTCCGCCTGGACAGAAAATCTTTGGGGGGAAGAATTTTCTTTTACCACGGGAACCGCTTGAGGCTGGATCTCTTTCTGAACCGTTGCCGTTGTATCCGGCGTTTCAAATTCGGTAACCGATTCATCTTCCGCAACGGTCTCTTTCCCGGAGGAGCAGCCGTACCAAAATGCGACAAGCATCATTACGCAGGTGATATTGAGGAATGTTTTAATATTTTACTCCTGATGTTCCGATATTCTCAATGGGATGCCACGTTGTTTTCGTCTCCTGCAGGTCGATGATCAGATAGGGATGTTCGCTCTCTGCTTTTGACCAATCTTTGTTCCAAAATAGTGTCCGCTTTACGTTCAATGATGAATTCTGTGAGATCATCTTTTTTTCTTCGTCATTGGAACGGCAGTAGACCACCGCATTCACATCCATATGATTCGAGAACTGCGCCGCCAATTCCGCTGTCGTCCCTGTGAGAATGTTCATCACACCGCCGGGAACATCCGATGTTGCAAGCACTTCCGCAAATGTTATTGAACAGAGCGGAAGGGAATTGGAGGCAAGAGCGACACAGGTATTTCCACCCGCGATCACGGGAGCGATCACGGAAACAAGTCCGAGCAACGAGGAATCTTCCGGCGCGATGACGGCAACAACGCCGGTCGGTTCGGGGACGGAAAAATTGAAATGGGATGAAGCAACGGGATTCACCGTTCCGAACATCTGCTGATATTTATCGCACCAACCGCTGTAATAGACCAGGCGGTCGATGGATTGTTCGACTTCCGATACAGCCGATTTTTGTGTGGAACCCTGTTGGATCAATTCATGTATGAACTGTTCCTTCCGTCCTTCAAGCATCTCGGCAATGCGGTAGAGTATCTGTCCGCGGTTGAAAGCGGGACGCGAGGACCATCCGCCGAATGCGTTGCGTGCTGCGACAACGGCGTTCCGGAAATCCTTCCGTGAAGAGAGACTGACGTTCGCGATCGGTTCTTTCTTCTTATTCGTCAGAGAATAATACCGTCCGCTTTCCGTCCGTGGAAACTGCCCGCCGACATAGATCTTATATGTTTTCAGAACTTCAATTCGTGACATGATATTTTCCAGTGATTATAAACTGACATAAGGGAGAAGGCCGTGCAGTCCGCCTTCGCGTCCGAATCCGCTCTCTTTATAACCGCCGAACGGCGATGTCGGATCGAACTTGTTATACGTGTTTGCCCAGACCACGCCGGCGCGCATCTTCGTGGTGAGATTGAAGATCTTTGAACCTTTATCCGTCCAAATTCCGGCGGAGAGACCGTACGGAATGTTGTTCGCTTTTTCGATCGCTTCTTCCACCGTGCGGAAAGTCTGCACGGCAAGCACCGGACCGAAGATCTCTTCCTGAACGACACGGTGGGACTGTGAAGTGTTGAGGAACAGCGTCGGCTTACAGAAGAATCCTTTATTCGGCAGCTCGCACGAACTTTGATACAGATCTGCACCGTCATTCACACCGATCTTGATGTATTCCTGGATCTTCAATAACTGTTCTTTGGAATTGATGGCACCGATATCCGTATTCTTATCCATCGGATCGCCGACAATCAGCGTTTCCATCCTGTCCTTTAACTTTCGGATGACGATATCCGCGACACCTTCTTGTACCAAAAGACGCGAGCCTGCGCAGCAGACATGTCCCTGATTGAAAAAGATACCGTTGATGATCCCTTCCACAGCCTGATCGATCGGAGCATCATCGAATACGATGTTCGCAGCTTTGCCGCCGAGTTCCAATGTCAATTTTTTGGATGTGCCCGCGATCGCTTTTTGAATGAGCTTGCCGACATCCGTACTGCCGGTGAATGCGACCTTATTAACTTTAGGATGATTGACGATCGCTGCGCCGGTCTTTCCGAAGCCGGTGACGATATTCACGACGCCGTCGGGTAGTCCGCTCTCTGCAATGATCTCAGCGAGTTTCAGAGCCGTCAGGGAAGTGGACTCCGCCGGTTTCAGCACGACAGTGTTTCCGGTTGCAAGAGCAGGTGCAATCTTCCAAGCGGCCATCAGCAGCGGAAAATTCCAGGGAATGATCTGTCCGGCTACACCGAGCGGCTGAGGATTGCGGTTCGGGAATGCATAATTGAGTTTATCCGCCCAGCCTGCATAATAGAAGAAATGATTCGCTGCAAGAGGGACATCGATATCGCGGGATTCACGGATCGGTTTTCCGCCGTCCAACGTTTCGATGACGGCAAGTTCGCGGGCCCGTTCCTGGATCATCCGTGCAATGCGGTAGATATATTTTGCGCGTTCTTTCGGCGGGGTCTTCTTCCAGACATTATTGTAGGCCTTGGATGCGGCGTTCACCGCCAGATCGACATCCTTTTCATCCGCTTCCGCGATCTCGGCGATCTTCTCTTCTGTAGCAGGATTGATCGTATCAAAATATTTTTTGCTCGACGGCGGAACGAACTCGCCGTTGATGAACAGGCCATACTGCTTTTTCAGTGAGATATGATCTTTGCTTTCCGGTGCCGGAGCATATTTCCAACCGTTGAAAAAGCTCAGCGATTGTCCGCTTCGTTCCGATGTTTCAGTTTTCTTCATACTGATCGTCCTGCTAATAAAAATTGTCTTAATCGTTCGAGAAATAATCTTTGGATTGATACGTGCCGTGTTTTTCCTTGCCGAGCTGGAGCAGGATGTCGTTGGCAAGACTGCTGGCACCAAAACGGAACCACTCGTTCGTCATCCACGCATCGCCGAGTGTTTCATGGAGCATAACGAGATAATGCACCGCTAATTTTGCTGTTGAGATGCCGCCGGCAGGTTTCATACCGACCATTTTTCCGGTCTTATAAAAGTGGTCCTTAATTGCCTGCAGCATTACGAGTGTGACAGGCATTGTTGCGGCCGGTTGTATCTTTCCTGTGGAAGTCTTGATAAAATCGGCGCCGGCGTAGATGGCGATATCGCTTGCGCGGCGGATATTGTCGAGCGTAGAGAGTTCGCCGGTCTCCAGAATGACCTTCAATCGCGCTTGACCGCAGGCTTCTTTGATGGATGCGATCTCGTCAAAAACGAATCCGTAATTTCCTTCAAGGAATTCACCGCGTGAAATGACCATATCGACTTCATCAGCACCTTCGTCAACGGCAAAACGTGTATCGGACAATTTCACTTCTCTGGTAGTGTTGCCGCTGGGGAATGCCGTTGTAACGGAAGCAACTCTGATCCCTGTCCCTGTCAGTGCTGCTTTTGCAGTCCGGACGTGAGTGGGATAAACGCAGACTGCCGCGACTGTGGGAATATCCGGCAACTGATCGCAGAGATGAGCAGCTTTGTAGCACATCTGCTTCACTTTGCCGGGAGTATCTTTCCCTTCGAGTGTGGTCAGATCGATCATGTTCAGCGCAAGTTTCAGCGCCTGAACTTTGGACGATTTTTTGATACTACGTGTTGTAAAACGGGCAACCCGTTCTTCCACGCCGACCTGATCCACGACCGGACTCATCCTGAAATTCGGGATATCGATTGTATTCATCATTTAACGAGTGTCATTTTTTTGATTGAAACAAAGCTTCCTGATGTAAATCTATAAAAATAAACCCCCGATGACAACAGTGTACCGTCAAATTTTATCGAGTAATTCCCCGGTGCAAGTTCCTGATCTACAAGAATTGCCGCTTCTTGTCCGATTGCATTGAAAATTCGAAGAGAGGAATGACTCTGTTTTTCAACAGAGAATTGAATGGTTGATGATGGATTAAAAGGATTGGGAAAATTCTGAGCTAATGAATAGGTGAATGGAATTTCCCGCTCGGTCAAACCGGCCGGTGCAGCCGAATATCCGAGAATTTTTATGTCATCAATATACCATCCGTCACGTTCATCGCCGCCATCGGCTGACATGCGAAATCTGATCTTGACCTGCTGTCCGACATATGCAGACAGATCAGCCGTCTGTTCTATCCACGAAGATCCCGGGGAAAATGCATCGTATCCGTATTCCGTTGCCGGTTGTTTGCTTCCGCCACGACCCGATCCTTTTCGCGATGATTGTGCTCTTACATTTACCCAGCTGGTTCCGCCGTTCGTAGAAATTTCAATGACACCGAAATCCCAAACGGACTCGATCGCCCACTTGGTGCGGAATTTCAATTCTGCAAATTTGTAACCGGACAGACTGACCGGAGCGAGGAGCGTCAATGAATTGTCACTGCTTGCAGCATAGGTTCCATTGGGACTATCCGTGAAATACGGATTATCATCGATAATATCCGATGAGATACCCCATGATCCATTCAACCATTTTGATGTTGTAGATGCACTGTCGGCAAACAATATGGCCGGAGTTCCGGAGTAGAAAGTGATGCTGTCCTTGAGAATTCCATTCAGTGTGTCGCTGACATAAATCTTCAGGGGAATATTGTTAACTCCGGCGGTGAATGAAACGGAACTTTCTACTTCCTGGAATGAAGCGATAGCAGGGATACTTACTGAAGACTGAATGATACCGTTGGATGACCGCAGAGAAATGTTGACTGGTTCTGAGGCGGCTAATCCTTTATTGATCCACCGCATTTTGACGGTATGCTGAAGTTCGCCGTTGTTTGGCGAGACGGAGAATGAATTCAGCGCAAGATACGGACCGGCGGCATACGCCAGATATTTATTCTGCAGAATATTTTCCTGTGCAAGAGGATAGATGAGTGATTTTGCCGGCCAAAAACCAGTCGTTCCGACCTCAGGAGTCATTGCATAGGTCCGTTGCTTGGCGGAGTCACTATACAGATAGTCATCCGAATTTCCCCTCGTAGAATAGCCCACCGTTTGCATATCAGTCCCTATGGAATAACGGTTATTCACCGACATCTCATACGACCAGCGACGGAATAGAAGCGAATCATTTGTTTCACCGGAATTATAGCCCCATGGATAGACCAGATAATTTCCGTACGTATGATAGTTGAAACATGTTTTGAACGAATGCTTCTTGATGAATTTACTGATCGTCTGCGTCTCGGGTTCAGAGAACGGTGTTACACCGCGGTAGGTGTCGTTGCTCGTGACTGTACTTGAACCATTATTATTTGCATTCCACATCTCGAAGATGCCGTAATTCCTATTGAGATCGACCCCGTACGAACCATCGCCGTTATTTTTCCGGTTCTTTCTCCATGAGCCGCCGCCGGTTGCACTTAATGAGCGGTTATATTCATATCCGTCCGGATTGACGAAGGGGATAAACCACAACTGCCTGTTATTGACGATAAACGTTGCTTCAGCATCCTTCCCGTAATTTTCCAGTAGCCACCACATATAATAGACGACTGTCATCATCCCTTCCGGTTCGCGGGCATGATGAAGTGCGGTGTAAAGCACTTCAGGTTCATTGGCCTCTGTGGTATTTGGATTGTCTGAGATCTTTATCGCATAGATTGTTCTTCCTTCAACAGAAACACCGATGGAATCCTTTTTTGTTACGAGATTCGGGAAGAGTAATGTCATTGAATCCAGTTGCTGTTTGATCTCATCAAGGATCAAGAATCCTCCCATTGCTCCATAGCGGAAAAATTTCGGAATGTCATCTGTCATCTTAAAAAGAGAGGGAATGTCCCGCGCCTGTTGTTCGTCGTAGAATTTCTGCCAATCCGGAATTTGAACGCTGTATGGTAAGTTGTTCTTATCCAACAAGCGTAGTTCGGATTCACTCAGCAGGACGGATATCGAAGTGCCGATCTTTCCGCTGAAATGGTCCACGGCGAGCCCAAGTTCTGCCAGACGCTTATATTCGGCGGAATTTCTGACGGGAATTTCGACCTGACTATAGCGTTCCTGTGAAAGAAGAATTGATGAGAGGATGAGGAGAAGCGATAATGATTTCATTTGACTAAGACCATTCGTTTTGTCGTGAAATGATTTCCTGATGTAAGAGTATAAAAATATACTCCGCTGGGAAGTAAAGATGGATTAAAAGTAATGCGGTATTCTCCCGCTTCGATCGGCTGACGGAGGAGTGTCGTGATCGTCTGTCCCACTGCATTGTAAACGCTAAGTGTTGTGAAATTCTTCTCCGCGATGCAGAATGAGATCGTGGTTGCAGGATTGAACGGATTCGGGAAATTCTGCGAAAGTTTAAAAACAAACGGCGCGTTATTCGTCAGTTCAATGACGGAAGATGCCGAAGGTGAAAGTGAAACGGAGATTGTGCCAAGTACGCCCGGCGTAGTATAGACACTTTCCATTTTGGATATATACCCTGCCTTTGCAAATGTGATGGTATGTTTCCCTTCCGCAGTTCCATAAAGGAATGCGCCGTTGACATCGCTGGTATATTTTCTTCCCATTTCCTGTACGGTAATATCAACGCCCGAAAGAAATTGCTGTGTAGCGGCGTCACGGACTGTTCCGGCGATCCGTCCTCCTTTTTTCCTGTCAACATTCAGCGCGTAGAGTCCTGTGTTCATATCGGATACGACGACCTTGCCGGAAGGGAAGTAAGGGAACACCCCCCATGCACCCGCAAACAGCACGGATAGTGATCCGCTATACGTATTGTAGAAACCTACTTCGATTGGAATTGCAGGATTGGAAATATCGAGGATGCGGAGTCCGTCGGTGTAATACGCGATGAACAGGAAATCCCCCTGAACAAATGCATTATGGATACTTTTTTCCGGATCGGAGATCCATTTTGAGACCTGGATAGGATTGGTCCGGTTCGAAATATCATAGACATGCAGACTGTAAGCGTAGGGAGTGGTTCCCGGCGCTTCGGTACAGACGAATGCATACTTTCCGTTATCACTCAGCCACACTTGGTGGGTCCTGCCTTCGGGAATGGTCAACGTTTTGGAAACGATCGATGCAATATCGGTCTGTGTGAGATTCTTCTTTACGCGCAGGTCCACAATATCCAACCGCCCTTCATTGATGGCTGCAGCATAGAGTGTGTCATTGCGGATGACCGCGTCATGCACATACGGCGTGCTCCCTTTTCCGTACGAGCCGGCTTGTTTGG
>CAIVNT010000051.1 GCA_903907305.1 uncultured Ignavibacteriota bacterium | reverse complement strand
CAGCATCATGAGCAAGAAACTTGCAGAAGGAATCGACGCGCTTGTCCTTGATGTGAAGACCGGACGAGGTGCATTCATGCAGACGTATGAAAAATCCGTGGAACTCGCGCAGGCATTGGTCGGTATCGGGACCAGTTTTGGGAAAGAAACTGTTGGATTCATTACTGATATGAACCAGCCGTTGGGCTTTGCTATCGGTAACTGGGTTGAAGTGGTTGAATCGGTGGAATGTCTGCAGGGGAAAGGTCCGGAGGATGTGATGGAACTGACCTATGTGTTGAGCGGTGCAATGGTGATGCTTGGAAAGAAAGCTGCAACACTGAGTGAGGGGATTGAGCGGTGTAAAGAGGTCGTTCAGAATGGGAAAGCATTCGAACGGTTCCTTGCATTGGTGGAACGGCAGGGAGGCGATACGAAATATCTGCGTCAGCCGGATTTGTATCCGGTCTCTGCCTGCAAAGAGGTCATTATTGCATCGAACGACGGGATCATCTCCTCGATTGATTCTTTGGAGCTCGGTCTCTCCGGAATAATGCTCGGAGCCGGCAGGACAAGAGTTGATGATATCATCGATCCGAAAGCCGGGATCATGCTGAAGAAAAAAGAAGGCGAGCATGTTGTGAAGGGTGAAGTGATCGCAGAATTCTTTACCGATAAGAGTGATATTGTCTCAGTTGTACACACCCGAATCACCAATGCATTTGTGATCGACAAGAATCAACCCAAAAAATCACCGATTGTTATCAGTGTTGTTGACAAAAACGGTGTTACACCGTTCACCCGTTGATTGTTACGACAATACGTTCTGTGAAGTTGTTGAAAATTATTAGTATCCTTTATCCATGTTGAGTGTATTGTCGGCATATATACGAACACCCCGAATCCAGATCGCAGCGCTGATCTATTTTTTGATCGCCGGTGGCCTTACACAACTGCCTTTGTTCAACTATCTGGGTTTTGAATTTTCCGCAGTGATGTCGATCCCCGCCGCGTTCATTAGCGGCATTGTATCGATCAAATTCATGCGTGAACACAGGGCGAAACCGCTCACGCGGCGCACTTGGCTTCTTGTTCTGATCGACTACCTGCTCATTAATACATTGCTGCTCCTGATCCCTCTTGCGGTAATATCGTTGAATGCATTTGCCGTAAAGAACTGCGCATATTTAACAGGACTCTTCTATTACTTTCTGATCACTGAAATTGCAATGATCTTCTCCGTTTCACTTGCCTTAGTGATTGGTGTAATATTTCGTCGCGGTATTTTCTTTTTTTGTCTTGCAGTCCTTGCACTTCTATCGCACATCCTTTTTGTCACATATACTCAGCCGCAATTATTTGCCTATAATTTTATTTTAGGATTCTTTCCGGGTATTACCTACGATGAAACTCTGAGTGATATTAAACAGATCGTTCTCTACAGGGAATTCACCGTGATCGCATCATTGATGATGAATACGTTATTCATCATCCTTGTCGGTTCATTTCACTCAGCGGGAAGCCTTGGGAATAATCTACGTGTAACGAAAGAACGGTTTTCCGGTGACAGAACATTGTGGATGGTCGTTCTCTTTTGTTCTGCTGTGGTCGGCACCGGTCATCTCTTCAGAGCTGAACTGGGATTTGAATATTCGGCAGCAGAGATCCAGCAGCCACTCGGCAGACGTTCTGAGTCCGATCATTTTGTGGTGTATTATAACGAGAAGGATTATTCCGCACAAAAAATGCGTGTGCTGAAAGCAGAATGTGAATTCCATTACCGAAAAGTATATGATTTTCTCAAATTTACGCACGGTCACACTGCAAAGATCGCCGTCTATCTTTATCCCACGGCGGAATCGAAACAGCTCTTTATCGGCACCTCCAATACGAATATTGCAAAACCGTGGAAACATGAAGTGCATCTAACGGTGGGGACTTTTGAATCGACCTTCCGTCATGAACTTGTTCATGCTCTGGCAGGAGAGTTAGGATTTCCGCTGATCAATGCCAGCACAAAAATGGGGTTAAATGAAGGATTAGCAGTAGCGGCGGATTGGGACGAAGGGATATTCTCGCCCCACGAGTATGCCGCAGCGCTCCTAAGAGACGGTGGATTAGAGAATGCAGTTCGTTTGTTCTCATATACCGGTTTTGCGATGCAATCAAGCTCATATGCGTATCTCGTCTCAGGGTCATTCACCCGCTATCTGATCGAGCGGTTCGGAATGGAACGATTCCGGCGGGTATTCCCGAATGGAAATTTTGTTGCTGCATTCGGCGAAACGTTGGAAAGTCTGCAGAAAGATTGGAAAGCGTATCTCAAAACAGTTGATGCATCTGCGATCTCATCCGAGACCATTCAAATATTATTCTTCCAGCCTTCCATTTTTTACAAGATATGCGCAAGGGAAGTCGCATCACAACATCAGCGAGGAGTTACGGCATACCGTGAAAAAGATTATCGCCGGGCTGAGATGGAATTTACTCAAGCGTTTATGAATGCCCGATCGTACGGGGCACTTCGGGGATTGTT
>CAIVNT010000050.1 GCA_903907305.1 uncultured Ignavibacteriota bacterium | reverse complement strand
TTCAGCGGCTGTCACTAATTTATTCAATTCCTGTTCGATGGTGGTATCCTCGATCTTGGTAAATAAAATTTCAGATTGTCCGAGCGGATGTCCGTCGGATAACTGCGGTTCGCCAGCTTTGTTCCATTCTTCAGCCGCGACAGAACCGGACTGATTCAGCATAACCCACACTTTGTCGGACGAGAACGGAACGATCGGCGAGAACAATACGGCCAGTGATCGGACGATGTTCAGGCATATGTTGAGCGTTGTTCCGCATCGTTCCTTATCCGTTTTGATTGATTTCCACGGTTCGCTGTCATTGAAATACTTGTTCGCTGCACGGGCAACATTCATCATCTCCATCGTAGCATCGCGGAACTTGAAGTGTTCGATCAAGTCTCCGATCCGCTGCGGTGCGGATTGAACATACGCAAGGACCTCCATGTCCCGTTCATTCAACGGACCGCAGTTCGGGACTTTGTTCTCAAAATTCTTAGCAACAAACGTGATCGTCCTGTTGATAAAGTTTCCGTAAATATCCGCTAACTCATTATTGTTCTTCGCTTGAAAATCTTTCCAATAGAAATCCGAATCCTTCGTTTCAGGAAGAATCGTTGCCATAGTATAACGAAGAATGTCAGCGGGATATTTTTCCAGGATGTCCTTCACGTAAATGGCATTGTTCCGGCTCTTGGAGAATTTTCCTCCTTCAAGATTCAGGAATTCATTTGCAGGAACATTATCCGGAAGGATGTACCCGGTCTTCGCCATCAATTCTGCAGGGAACACGATAGAATGGAATACGATATTATCCTTGCCGAGAAAAGCGATGTACCGCGTGGATTGATCGCACCAGTACTCTTTCCATTTGTCGGGAGTTCCCTGCTGCTGCGCCCATTCTTTGGTGGAAGAAATGTATCCCAACACTGCATCGAACCAAACGTAGATCACTTTCCCATCAGCACCATCGATCGGCACGGGAATTCCCCAGCTAAGATCGCGCGTCACTGCACGGTCCTGCAGTCCTTCCTTCAGCCAACTGCGGGTCTGCTGAAGCACATTCTCTTTCCATTCTTTTGCATGTCCGTCAACATACTCTTCCAGCCTTTTCTGAAAGCTGCCGAGAGTGAAATACCAATGTTTGGTGACTTTCCGGACAGGAGTATTGCCGGTGATCAGACTTTTCGGTTCCTTTAATTCGAGCTGATCGTAGTACTTACCGCAATTATCGCATTGGTCTCCGCGAGCTTTGTCATATGAACAGTTCGGACAGATCCCTTCCACATACCGGTCCGGAAGGAACATTTTCGCTTGTGCGTCGTAGAACTGTTCCTGTTCCTTTGGAACGAGGAATCCTTTTTCCAGAAGGTCGAGGAAAAACTCTTTCGATGTTTCGTGATGGATCGGAAGCGATGTACGGGAATAATTATCGAAGATGATCCCGAAACGTTTGAATGCTTCCTTGTTCGCTTCGTGATATTTATCGACGATCGCTTGGGGGGTGGTCTTTTCTCGTTCAGCAGAGATGGTGATGGCAACGCCATGTTCATCGGAACCGCTGATATGGAGAACGTCGCGGTGCTGCAGGCGCTGATAGCGCGTGTAGATGTCCGAAGGAATATAGCATCCCGCCAGATGGCCGAGATGGATATGTCCGTTGGCATACGGCAGCGCGGACGTGATCAAAATTCGTTTAAAATTATTTTGCATGGAGTATTCTGCGCAAATTCACTGTTAAAGAGAGCATTACTAAGGGAAGATACACATTTCTTCGGAGAAGTCCGAGTGAGCGTTCAACGGCAGCAAGACACCCCTCAAGATTTTTTGCTCCGAAGTTCGCAACAAATTTTCGCATTTCTGCATCCTGATCGGTATTGACAATATGGTAGTCGCCGCCTTCCCTCATTATGATCGTATCCCGAAACCAGACCAGAATCATCGTTAGAAGTTGTTCGGCGTTGTCCCGTTTATTTCCGGTGAGATACTCTTCCTGCTCATCGAATAATTTCATCGCAGATGGACTGAGAACACTCCTCAGGAAATTCACCGCATCGGTCCTGAATTTGGTGATATCATTCCCCAGCAGGTCCACCGCTCGGGTATAATTTCCATTCGCCAGCCGTGAGATGAAATGCGCCTGTTTCGGATCGATCTGTTGCTGCTCCGTCAGTGCTCCCGCGATCTCATCATCCGAGAGGACGGAACACTGTAATAGCTGGCACCGTGATATGATCGTTTGCTTCACAGCATCCTTCCGTGATGTCACCAGCAGAAAATGGACTCCGTCCAACGGCTCTTCCAGAACTTTCAGCAGAGAGTTGGTCGACGCATCGTTCATGGCATCGGCATCAAAGATGATGAATATCTTTTTCCCTGCTTCGGCTCCACTCATCGAGGATTCCCTCTTCAATTCACGGATCGATTTGATACGAATGAACTTTGCTTTGGGAATACTGATATCGAAGTACGGATTGTTCGCTTTCTCGGCGATCTGTTTGCGCACTTCCCCCAGCACTTCGTTCTCAATCGACTCCCCCTCCTCGTTCTTTTCGCCGTCCCCTCCCGGCATCGGGAAGATCATCTTCACATTCGGATGCTGAAGCGAATCCATCTTTTTACAGGAGGGACATTCACCGCAGGCTGTATCGGACTGGTTGCGGCACACCAGCGTTCGTGCGAACTCTATTGCAAGGGCATCCTTTCCGATCCCTTCACTTCCCCAGAAAAGATATGCATGTGCGAGCCGCTGATTGTTAACGGCTGACCGCAGGATCCCCTTCACGCGAACCTGTCCTATGATACGATCCCAATTAGAAGGCATGTCCGATCCCAAATTGAACGATAGGTATTGAATTGTGGAAGAACTTCCGATCGCTGAGCCATTGTTGACCGGGAGCCATTTTCGGATCGTACAATCGCCAAGCGATGTCCAAACGGAATGGTCCGACGAAAGTCTCATACCTCAGTCCGAATCCGACGGCCAAAGCAATATCTTTGATCATGATGTCCGACGGTGAGTACCATGTGTTTCCATAATCGAAGAACAAGACAGACCAGAAGCTCGGAAGTTCCAGTACAAAGAATTTTCCGCCGTTGGGAAAGAGTTGCACGCGTGATTCAAAACTTCCTTCGAGCATGATATTGCCCCCTTTCAGTGAATCTCCGAAGTCAGCAAGCTGACGGTCCCTCCAGCCTCGCACACTATTGCTTCCGCCGACAAAAAAACGGCGGGGCAGCGGAACCGGCGTTTGATTCTTGTTATTGTAGAGATGAGCATAGCCGGCTTTCAGCTTGAACGCATAGACCTTTTGCTGGTCAGACTCAACACTGAAATAATGTTTGACAAGTAAGGTCAGTTTCACATATTCCGAATACGGCAGATTGAATCCGCCGGCAAGCACATTCACCACACCCGCCTCTTCGAACGAAGCAGAATGGAAAAATCCGGAGGTCGGTGAAAAGAAACTATTCGTCATGTCGCGCTGCAGTGTATAGGACTCGATGAAGTTGAATTGTTTTGTGGAATCATCAGGACGGATGCCGGAATTCTTCGACGGTTTATAATTGGGATCAACACGCTCAATATTGAATTCGGTGATCCCCGTTGAGAATGTTGCCAGTCTGGTCGAAAATGCGATCTTTGCGCGAAGCGTGTTGAGCGTATAATCCGGTTGTTTTTCCGCTTCCGTCGTCAGCGTAATGGTAGCATTGGTCTTGTTGCTGTAGAAATACGGGAACGACAACTGTGTCTGTACGTCTGCTTTCCCGTACAATGTCGGCTCGGCAAGACCATCCCGGAATGCACCGAAAACGTGGAGCCTTTCAATGTAATTGGCGCGAGCGCTTGAAGAGACGGAAAAGTTCTGAGCACCGCCAAACAGATTCCTATGCTTATAACTCAGTCCAAGACCGGTGGAAAAGAGGGTTCCTCCTTCGTTCAGCGCAAGAATTTCCGGAGTCACCTCCTGCTGCTCGAGCATTCTGAATGAGATCAGCATCGGAATGGAATCGGAGGAACCGGTCATCCCGGTGTTGGACTGGCGAAGACTTGCAAATTCGAATACCCCCAATCTATTCAGATTCTGTTCACTGACCATCCGTTTCTCTTCGTTATAGACTTCCCCGAGGGAAAAATCCAGCTGACGAAGAAGAACAACACTATCAATATCCGGATCGGAATGATCGAAGGAAATGCCGCCGAAATAATAT
>CAIVNT010000049.1 GCA_903907305.1 uncultured Ignavibacteriota bacterium | reverse complement strand
CGGATAAGATCGTTACTCTCGCACAACCCACACCTTCACTTTTGCAGATACTTTGGTGTGTAATTTCACCGGTACCTCAAAAATGCCGAGTGTTTTGATCGGTTCTTCCAGTTCGATAATGCGCTTATCGATGGTAAAACCTTTCTCGTTGAGCGAATCAGCGATCATTTGCGATGTGACGGCACCGAAGAGTTTATCGTCTTCGCCGACTTTCATCGTAATGGTCAAGGAAACACTTCCGAGTTGTGCTGCAAGTTTTTCAGAATCCAGAACGACCTTTTCCTCTTTGCGGGCTAATTGCTTCTTTTCCTGCTCGAGTGCCTTCAGATTTCCTTCGGTTGCGCGGAATGCAATGCTTCTCGGAATGAGATAATTGCGCGCGAAACCGTTCTTCACATCAACAACATCGCCGATGTTGCCGAGTTTGTTATAGTTTTGACGTAAAATGATTTTCATGTTGTCAGACCTCTTTCAATTACTTAATGGCTTCGGATGTGAACGGAAGAAGAGCAATGTGACGGGCGCGTTTGATCGCCTGGACCAGCTGACGCTGATACTTTGCACTTGTACCGGTGATGCGTTTCGGAATGATCTTTCCTTGTTCATTGATGAACTTGCGCAGCAATTTTTCATCCTTGTAATCGATATAGATCGTGCCGGCAGCAGTGAAACGGCAAGTACGTTTCTTCTTCTGCGCTGAATCTTTTTTGTTGTCGCGTCTGTTGTCGCCGCGGTTACCGTCTCTGCGGAATCCGCCGCCGTCGCGGCTGCTATTTCCAAACGATGATGATTCTTTTCTCATGCGGTCACTCCTTTTGCTGCTACTTCTTTCGCAGCTTCTTTTGCGGCTTCTTTTGCGGCTTCATCAACCGGCGGCTCACTCATGGTGATGGGTGTCTTCTGGCCGACTTCTCGTGCCTTTAATGCTTTTTTGTTGAGTTCAACCGTTAAGAAACGGATAACGTTCTCGTTCAAAAGGTAGTGTCGTTCCAATTTTGCGATCAGATCACCCTGTGATTTGAATTCGTAGAGAACATAGAAGCCATTATTCTTCTTCTTAATAGCGTAGGCAAGACGGCGGCGACCCCATTTTTCGAGGGAGCGGATCTCGCCGTTATTCTTGGTAATAAAGTCTTTTACCTTCTCAATTTCGGCCTCGATCTGAGTATCTTCGAGTGTCGCATTGATGATGATAATCGACTCATAGATCTTCGATTGGTGCTGCATTAACATCCTCCTTTGGACATTAGACCCCGTCCTGTCGATGGTTCATAGGACGGAGTAGGTTGTGTTATCAGTTTTATAAAAAACTCATTCCGCACTTGCGGAACTGAAAAAATTCTTGTTGAATTGACTCATCGTTAGATGAATTCCCTTGGTGCTCCACAATATGCATGCGTTATGCAGATGACCAAAAAGCGAGGGAAGAAGTTTCTGCTCTTCCTTGGTAAATGGCGACAGAACATATTCAGCCATAGATTCGTGCGTATGTTCGCCGGGCAGTGTTACACCTCCGACACCAACCCTTAGCCGCGGCACCTGATCCGATTCCATCTGGTAGATGACCGAGGAAAGGCCATTATTACCGCCGTCGCTTCCATGCTGCCGTATTCGCAACGTTCCGAACGGTAACTGAAAATCATCGTAGATGATCAGAATATCATTCAGTGCAATTTCGTGCCTCTGCATTACTTCCCGCACCGCAGCACCGCTGTTGTTCATGTATGTTTGCGGCATGAGAAATAATAGGGAAGTATCATGCGCAGATGATTCATAACATTCATACTCATCTGTACTTTCACTATGCCGCGCACCGAATTTTTCCATCATGAATTCGACGGATAGAAATCCGACATTGTGCCTCGTCATTCGATACTGATCGCCAGGATTTCCTAGACCAACGATACATTTCACGAACTTCACCCTTGGGAATGAGAAACTTCCATATCAAAGAACAGGGAACTACGACAATTGCATTATTTCTTTGCCGGAGCAGCTTCGCCTTCGGCAGGTTTCTTGCCTTTTGCGATCACTTCCGGTTCAGCAGATGCTGTTGCACCGGCCGCCGCTGCTTCTGGCGCTCCAGGTGTAGCAGTTGCTGCTTCATCCTTCACAACGGTCGGCGGTACCACTGCAACCACTGCTGCGGATTCATTGTCGAGCACTTTTACATTTTCAATTTTAATGTCGCGGATGTGAATGGAATCATTCATTCCGAGTTCGGCTACATTCAGCTCGATGTGTTCGGGAATATATTTGGGCAGGCACGACACACGAACTTTGTGCATGATGAACTGTAATGTGCCGCCGTCTTTCACACCTTTCGGGCTGCCGTTCAGGATCACGGGGACCTGGACTGTCAGTTCTTCATTATCCTTGACACCCTGAAGATCAAAATGAACAGGACGGTCAGTGATAGGATCGAACTGAACATCGCGCAGGATGCAGGTCTTTGTTACGCCATTATCCAGTTTCAGGTTAACCAAATGTGTGCTGGTGGTATAAATCAATGGTTTCATGGCAAGCGGTGTTGCCGTGATGTTGATATTTTCCTCACCGTGGGAATAATAGATTCCTGGGATCTTCTCTTCATATCGAAGTTTATGCGCTGCTTTTCCCGTTTGTGTGCGAACCGTTGCGTTCAAAACTACTTCTGACATTGTCTCTCTCCTTACATGAAAACAATAGATTAATTAATTATCTAAACTTTTATCCTTATCCACGTCGAACAATGAACTGATCGACTTATTATGGAAGCATCGTTCGATGGCATCCGCAAACACCGGCGCCACCGACATCACTTCGATCTTCGGCGACTGGATCTTTAATTCAATCGTGTCGCACACAAGGATCTTTTCGATATCACTGTTATTGATCCTTTCCAATGCTTTACCCGACAAAAGGGGATGAGTGCATGCACCGAATACTGACTTTGCTCCCGCTTTCTTCAATGCCGAAACCGCATTGGTAAATGTTCCCGCTGTGTCGATCAGATCGTCAACGATCAGCACATTTCTCCCTTTCACATCACCAACGATATTCATGATCTCCACAACATTCGGTGCCGGACGGCGCTTATCGATAAGCACCAGATCCGCATCGAGACGCTTTGCATACGCTCGTGCCATTTTTATTCCGCCGACATCCGGAGAAACAACGGTAAGATCGGGGATCTTTTGCTTTCGTAAGTATTCTACAAAGACGACTGACGAATACAAATGATCTACCGGAATATCAAAGAATCCCTGAATCTGTGGTGCATGAAGATCCATGCAGATCACTCTGTCAACACCGGACTTTGTGATCAGGTTCGCTATCAGTTTTGAGGTGATCGCAACACGCGGTTGATCTTTTCTATCCTGACGTGCATATCCAAAATACGGGATAACGACATTGACCTTGCGTGCCGAAGCTCGCTTTGCCGCATCCACCGTGATCAACAGCTCCAGCAGATTGTCAGCGGGGGGAATTGTCGTTTGAATAATAAAGACATCCGCTCCGCGAACATTGTCAATGAACTTAACCCAAATCTCTCCATCACTAAAATTCTGGATCTCTAATTTTCCAAGCGGCTCGCCAAGATGGTGGGCTATCTTTTCAGCCAGCGGACGGTTTGCGCGTCCGGAGAACAGTTTCAGTTGCGGCATAGATTTAGGCACCTTTAACATCCGGTTAAAGTGTATTTTAGTTAGTAAAAATAATAAAAAAACAGCAAATAGTCAACGTTTCTTCAATCTAAAGTTCAGCCTGAATCTTTGTTGACATTCCATGGATGTTTGGGTATTTTAACACGTTTTATGAATGATATTATTGAACAGCATTTTGTCCTGAAAACGCCAAAAGGCTTCCCGTTGCGGGGAGATATCCGATGGAGCAAAGGGTTAACGGGATTCGGTGATAAAAGGCTTCCGGTCATTCTTGTTTGTCACGGTTTTAAGGCATTTAAGGACTGGGGACCGTTTCCGGAGATCGGCAGACGATTAGCGCGAAATGGATTTATCTCGATCGTCTTCAATTTTTCACACAATGGGATTGGGGAAGAACCAAGAAAATTCGTTGAACACGAAAAGTTCGCAGAGAATACATTCTCACTCGAAATTGATGATATTAAAACTGTTGTTGATGCTGTAAACAATAATGTATTTCTTCTTCCTTTTCTTGATAGTCGGAATATCTTTTTGATCGGTCATTCGCGAGGTGGTGCAGTTTCCATCATTGCGGGTAAAGAAGACCAACGAGTCCGCGGAGTGATCGCTTGGTCGACAATTGCGCGGTTCAACCGTTATACTGAAGAACAAAAGATACGATGGCGGGAAAAGGGATATGTTCAGCTTCATTCGGTAAACGAGCATACATTGTTCCGTATATCAACTGCGTTGCTGGATGATATTGAAAACAATGCAGACCGATTGGATATTTTGAAAAATGCGGAATATCTTGGAAAGCCTTTATTGATCATACATGGAACGGCTGACATACCCGCGAAGTTTGAGGAAGCAGAACAGCTTTACGCTGCGTCTGATAAAATGATAACAGAATTTGTACGACTTGAAGGGGCGGGACATATGTATGGAGCAAAACATCCTTACAAAGAAGAGAGTCCAACGCTCAATCATGTGATTGACATAACAACACATTGGATACAAAAACATTTATTCATGGAGGCATAATGGAAGTTCTTCAACACGTTTCGGTCACTGATTCCGCACGGACTCAATCATCTATCCTCGAACAAGCTGCGTGGATCTCCGCATTTGCAGCGCTGACGGCGATTGGAGCTCAGATCGAAATACCTCATCAACCGATCCCGTTTACACTGCAGACATTTTTCGTTCTGCTCTCCGGAGCATTTCTCGGAGCACGTAATGGTTTCTATTCTCAAATGCTGTATCTCGCTGCCGGTGCGATCGGATTGCCGGTATTTTCCGGCGCCACATTTGGCTTGGTGAGATTATTCGGTTTTACCGGAGGCTATTTGATGGGATTCCCGCTTGCGGCAGCGTTGATAGGATATCTTGTTTCGGTCCGCAAAGGATATACATGGACGTTATTTTCGATGTTCCTTGGATTGACAGCGATCTTTACGCTTGGGACGCTGTATCTTAATGTTATTGCCATCCATGATCTTCAGCAGTCGATCATCAGCGGATTTCTGATTTTCTCATGGTGGGATGTGCTGAAACTTTCTGCTGCAACTGCTATCTATACAGAGATCTCGAAACGGTTCAAAAAACTTCCCGCGTAATCATAAGATCGTTCAGCCCCAATAAAGATCCTCCTGCATCGGGAGGATCTTTTATTTTTAAATTTCAATGACACTCTACCGGCTGCCAAAATTCACTTTCAAACACATCTGGAGATATGCGAAGTTCGCAAAAATATCATTGTCGAATCCCTCCTGAGTTGTTCCTGTCCAAACAATCACTCCCGGTTTGATCTCAATAATAAAATGAATCGGAAGTATTTGGGTCAGATCGAATCCAATACCGGCGAAGAGATCAATTCCTTTCAATTGATCCGAATCGATCACATCGTAACTGCTGAGCATTCCATTTGAAGTATACACCGGTGCTTTGATGGGATTCTTGTAATTCCACAGCATGATATTCACACCTCCTCCCAATAGAAAATATTGTCCAATGAATGTGTAATGTGGAGTTGTCGGAAAAAGAACTTGACCGTTCAATTCGAATAGTATTACGCCATTATCAATGGAGTGAGATAATGTGCTCGTTCTCTGCAATGGTGCAAAAGAGATATCGGCACCAATTTCTCCATAGATCCCATTCTCCAATTTTCCGGAAATATTCAATCCTGCCGAGGTCATACCGTAGAATTCATTTGATGAGAGGAAACCGGATGCAGCATTTATCCCGAAAAGAAACGGCTGATCTTCGTCTGTTGATCGCTCCCGAATTCGTTGCTGGCCGTGTTGGTCATTCTGATAGACAGAATCCAGATATTCTTTTTTTGACTGTTGGATGTTCTGGTATTGATGTTGAAGAGATACTACTGTATCACTGAAGCCT
>CAIVNT010000048.1 GCA_903907305.1 uncultured Ignavibacteriota bacterium | reverse complement strand
TGTCTCCGATAAATGCGAATGATATTTCGCTTCGGCTTGAAAACGGAATCTGTTCATTTTTTTTCCCCCTGTATATTTGATGTGAAAGATCTCACTGCCGAAAAATCTGTTTGATATTACTATAGAGTGCCTTTTCGGAGGCAAGGGGGTTTTGTATGACCTCTTCAAACTCCAACTTTTGACGTATGTCACTCTCCGCATCAATGAATTGACAGTCAACGACTGGCACACACACGAGACGGATAAACGTCTGGTTCCCGTTCCCGGCTGATCACAGGAACGGGAACCATTGTCATTAATTCAACTGCGATCTCGAAAAAAACATCGGGATCTATGCGTTCCTACTATTTCATCGCCGATCCCGATAAAAAACATCGGGATCAGTGCGTTCCTATTTCATTAACGACATCTTCTTCACGGCGCGGAAATTCTTTGTGCTGACCACGCAGAAATACACTCCGCTTGCGAATTGGCCGGCATTGAATTGTACCGTATACAGTTGTCCGTTCTGAGCGATATCATTGAACAATGTGGCAACTTCGCGTCCGGTAATGTCAAATACTTTGACCGTTGCATGTTCTGTCTGTTTTACGGTAAAGCCGATCGTTGTTGACGGGTTGAATGGATTCGGATAATTATTCGAAACGGTATATGCATCCGGCACTGCGATGACATTCGCCTCCACTATCATACTGTAGGTACCGGCGCCATTATTATCGATCTGTTTCAACCGATACGAATACTTTCCATTCACCGAAATCACGTCGGTATAACAATAGGATGACGCCGTGTTCGTGGATCCCGTTCCGGGAATGAATGAAACTTTCGTCCAGTTGTTCGCCGGCGAGAGTTCATTTGAGGAGGATCTCCGTTCCACATCGAATCCGTGATTGTTCAGTTCTGTTGCCGTATTCCATTTGAGCTCGACCGTATTTCCTTTACCTACCGCTCTGAATGACGACAGTTCGACCGGCATAACGTTGTTCTCACCGCCGGTGAAATCCGAGAAAGCAGTGAATCCCGTCCCTGAAATAGTATTGGCCGCAACATCTGCCGCATTTGCAAGAATCCAACCGGTGTCATACTTGCCGAGATAGATATTCCCTTCGGTCCCTGCGATGTCGGTGTCGACATAGTTCAATGAAACATTATATATCGGCGCAGTGATTCCGTTCCCACTGATGGACCAATAACGGTTCAGATAATCCGTCGTGCTCGAATTGCTCCCGTGTTTCGACGCGGTCACTCTTCCACCGATATATGCTGAAGAGAATGCGTTCGCACCCGTAATGAAGATCACTGCAGGAGTATAGTGGGAGAAATCTCCAATCGGGAGCGAGACCGAACCGGTGCTTGAAACAGTTCTTCGAAGTTCGCCCGAACCAATTGCGACAACGTATGCCGATGCTGAAGCTCCGCTGATGGCCGGAACAGTAAGATTGTTTGAACCGAGAATAAGTTTTCCGCTGGTCAGCGTCAAGGCAGTCGACACCGTTCTGGATCCGGAAAGAATTACCGGGGTCGCGTTCTGGACAGTGACATTTGCAGGAGCATTCGAAGAGGGCCATTCATCGGAAGATGTATATCCTCCGCTGCCGACATTATAGACCAGTGTGGAACTTGCGCCGAAAGAGGGTGAGCCTGTCACATATCCTCCCGTGTTGATCTGCGTCGTGCCGTTGAGCGTAAGCCCCTGTCCGTTCACCACTCCGCCGTTGAGGGTGAGCGTGCCGGCGATCGTCCGATTGATACTATTCAAAGTGATCCCTGCTGCCGGGACGGTGACATCGAATGGAGAATTAGAAGAGGGCCAATACGCAGGAGGATCGTTGTTGATCCCATAATTGGTGCTATTGGCGAAGACAAGTTTGCCGGCGGCTCCGTAGGTGAACGGATTACCTGTTGCCCATCCGCCTTCACTGATCTGGAATGTTCCGTTGACCGTCATCGTTCCGCTGTTCGTAAAGGTATGGGCACCCGTTGCCAATGTCACAGCAGATGCGACCGTTGTCGTTCCTGCCCAGACACTTGCGCTGAGTGTAACACCGTTGGTGTTGCTCAGTGAAAGGTTGGCAAGGGATGACGGAAGAGCGGCACCGGTCACTTGTGCCGATGATCCATTATACGTCACTGTCGACGCATCGCCGAGTGTATTCGTTCCTGTATTGGTGAATACCGAATTCCATCCTCCAGTCTGTCCGATACGCAACTCTCCGTTGACCGTAACATTACCGGCTCCGGTACCATCGGCGAACGATCTGGTGGTTGTCGCAACTGATGCCCCGGATGCGATCGTTAGTGTCACTCCATTGTCGATCTTTACTGTCCACTCAGGAGTAACTGAATTCGGCCGAGACGTCAGCGCCAGGTATGTTCCTGCATTCGTCTGTATCTCGCGGCTGGTGGTGAACGTAACATTGCCCCGAAGATTGATAAAGCTCGAAATGCCTGTATTGATGGAGAATACCTTGTTCGATCCGCCAAAATTTAATTTGATAGCGGAGGGTTGAGTGCTGCTCACCGAGATGAATGTGTTGGCAACATCCACATACACATTCCCGTTAAAATTGACCGTCGGAGCAAAGAGTCTGTTCCCTGTCGTTGTCGGGTTTCCGCTGTTGGAACTGACGAAGAGTGTCGCGCCGGTTGTCGTAACATCACCGTTGAACGTTGCCGTGGGGGTCGTGGTAGTGTCCCCGCCGTACCGTATCGTACCGTTTGTGATGCTCGAAGATGTCACGTTCCCGTTGAACGTAACGGAATTACTAGCATTGATCTGATAGCCCGATGTTCCTGCAAAACTTGTTGTTCCGGTAACAACGACCGTTCCACCCGTCAACAATACAGCTGACCCTGACATCGTCAGGTTCCCGCCGATTGTCATGGTCCCCACCGCACTAATCGTTTTGTTTGAAGTTCCGGAGAGTTCCAAATTGTGATAGTTCACGAATCGTCCCGTTTGTGCACCGGATGCACTATATTTTACCGTACTTCCGGAATTACATGTCATGGTAGTAGGATTCGTAGAACCGAAACCGGTCGTTGCTGCATTCATATCCAGGATACCACCGTTGTTCACAGTGAGCGTGACAAGATAGAAATTGCCTCCGGAAATTGTCCCATCTACTGTCAATGAAGTGATCGTCGTTGTTCCGGAAGCGGTAGTGGAAAATCTTCCAACATTGGAGAGTGTCGCACCCGACGCAACCGAAACCGTACTTGTTGCAGACATTGAGAATACTTTCGTTGCGCAATCGACGGTCCCTGCGGTGATCATCAGATTTCCGTCCACGCGAGTATTCTGTGAAAGTGTCAGACTTCCGCCGCTCTTATTCACTTCAAGGTCCGGCCAATTAGTGCTGGCGCCGACCAGTGTACTTACCTGAACCGCGCTTCCGGTAATGATAAGTTTTGTTCCAGCAGCATTTGCACCATTTGCAGCAGTGACATAATCATCACTAGCGCTGAAACCTGTTATATTCCCATAGACTGACAAAGTTTTGCTTGCTACATTGAAATTGAGTTTACTTGTAGCGGCCGTAAACGTGATATTATTGACTGATGCATTCAGGTCGATGCTGATGGTATGAGCAGCAGAGACCGTAACATTATCCGTAGAACCAGGCACACCGTTCGGCGTCCACGTTGCTGCCGTGTTCCAGTTCCCGGACGCAGCACTCACGTATGATGTCTGGGCAAATACTGCCGTACTACCGAGCAAAAGAAAGAACAATACAGACAAACCGTACCAAGATATTTTCATGCATTTCTCCTGTAGATGAATGATTGATTTGTGACCATAGAACATGTTTCTTGAAAAGTTGAATTCTGCTGAGAACAACCATTGGGTAGATCACTCTGCAAGCACCATTATCTGATAATTTTTTTCGGCTGTAGTTTGAAATCTGGCAGGCCCCTGCTCTATTTTATTACATAAATCCAATCACCGTGCCATTAATTTTTTAATAAAAATCCCCAATTTCGTGAGGAAATGATGACAAAGGAATCATGCAACAGAATTTTTGTCAACAAATTTTGACCTCGGACAAATTTTGTAGACAAAAGATTACCACCGCTTTTCTTATTTTCAGGTCATCTCACCAAAACAAACCAGCCTTCCGAAGAAGGCTTGTCTTTGTTCCTGACGATGATGTGATGCAGCGATTGCGGATGGGTCACTTCATCAGCTGTAATTTTCGGATCTGCGTTTTCCCATTCGATCTGAGCCGGGCAAAATACATTCCGCTGGAGTGTCGTGCGCCGTCGAACTTTGCAGAATATGTTCCTGCTTCTTTCACTTCATTCACCAGTGTGGCAACATCTCTGCCGAGCACATCGTAGATGTTCAGCGTTGTGAGACCTGAGACCGGAAGCGTAAAACCGATCGCAGTTGTTGGGTTGAACGGATTGGGATAGTTCTGTTCGAGTGCAAATTCTTTCGGTGCACTTGCTGCGGTCACTTCAACGATTTGCGAATACTCGAACTTGCCGTCGCGGTCGATCTGTTTTAAGCGGTATGATGTTTTGCCGTTGGCAGATTTGTCGATGAATGAATATGATTTTGGTGCGTTGGTTGTGCCGTTCCCTTCTACGAAACCGATCTGTATCCATTGATCCATTTGTTCATCGGCTGATTGATTCAATGATCCAATGGACCGATGATTCAATACACTTCGCTCTATCTCGAAACC
>CAIVNT010000047.1 GCA_903907305.1 uncultured Ignavibacteriota bacterium | reverse complement strand
CCGTCGCAACGGCAATAGAAGTACCGCCCGATGTTTCGATCTCCTTCTGAAGTTCGGACAACATCGAGAAATTCCTTGCGGCCAGAACGACACGGACACCTGCGTTGGAAAGCGATCGCGCGATGGTGCGTCCAATTCCTTTGCTTGCACCGGTAATGATTGCAACGGAACCGTTCAATTCCATAGTATTCGATCGGGAAAAGTAAAGGAAAACTGAGAACTAAAATGATGACAATGCAATATAGCGAATTTCAGCGAATAGTTATAATGCATCACTCAACGGATCAGGATCATTTTTTTCGCGATGATGGAATTTCCGGAATTGATTTGATAATAATAAACACCGGCGGCAAGATCTGAAGCGTCCAATCGGACAGAATGTGTTCCGCTTGACAGCGTGCCGTTGATCAATATTTTGACCACCTTCCCTGCTGTATCAAAGACCGTTAATTTAACCGGTGATTCCTGCTGAATATTAAATGCGATCGTTGTTGACGGATTAAAAGGGTTGGGAAAGTTTTGCTTCAGATCGAATAACGAATGTGTAACATCCCACGAAGCATCCGCTGCGCCGGTCATCGTGATCCCGAGTGAATATATTGATAATGATGATTGGTATGTCACGAGATTGGTCTTGTACATAGAGATCTTTACTGTAGAACTTCCAGGACTTTTGAACAGACTCCAAAGATAATATGAATTGGATGCATCGCCCCAGGTTTTAATGATCGTTCCTGTGATAATGTCGCGTATCTTTACAAGGTATCCAGTCGATGCATAGTCCTGGAACACGATCTCCGCTTGGCCGTTCCCGTTCATATCCGCAACAAGGATGTACGGATATTCTGAATGTCCCAATCCCGTTATTGTTGATACCAGAGTGAATGTGTCCGCGTTATAGATCTTGCATTGACCGGAGACGGAATCAAGAACAAAATAATACTCCACGACAGTGCTTCCAAACGAATAGAGCGTCCCCTTGTCCCCGAACGTGCTTGATGATTCCCATAAAGGAGTCACTTGCGAATGCAGAGTTCCCGGGAATGAACAAATAAGTGTAGAGAGTATCAGATACAGTCTGATTTTATTTTTTACGATATAAAATGAATTGCTCATGCTCAAAAGGGAATGGATCCTTTCAATCCTAAGGTTGCATATCGAATTGTGTAGCCGGTGAATCGCGTCGTTTCATAGGAACCGATCGCAGTGAATGGTCCCCAGAATGCATATTCAATTTTTCCTGAGAGGGCTGATGATTGTGTCTCATTTTGATTGAAGATCGCCATGATGTCCGGATCGTAATAATACACTCTTTCACCTGCGGTTACAGCCGCCGTTATGGTCACAGACCGTATCGGAGACACGACTCCGGACAATGTTGTTGAGAACAATGAGCGTCCGTCCGTTACCGACGTGAATAATGGATCAAGAGAAAATTCGATGTTGTCGGAACAAAGCCAGTCAATTTTTAAACCTGCCTGAACAGATGAAAGGTCCTTATAACCTTGCACAGAGATTCGGGTGCCATGAGCTGAAAAATAGAACAGATCCCAGTTGAGCATCGCCGATGCATTGAGTATAGTGATATTGTCCTCATACGAATAGACAAAGCGCTTGTGATCATATTTTCCGTTAACAAATCCAAACTGTGCTTTCAGGAACCATGGGTAAAAATTTACCATTCCTCCTGCCGACAGCATCGTTTGCTGATAACTCCATGCTGATGAATCGATCGAGATCCTGCTGAGTCCGGCAACAGCATATTCACCCGAACCGGAAACGATCGACGCAAATGCTTCTGTTCCTGTCGATGTCATTGAATTGGAATACGAGCCGTTTGTGTAATACGCAGACGGAACGACGGAAGTGTTCCGTTGTTGAGCAAAAAGGGTCATCATGAGGCAATTTAAGGAGAAAAGAAATATATGTTTCTTCATTTGGTCAATTCCAATCCCTCTTTAGCACTGGTATCGGAAGAGTTCAAGACGACAGCATTCGTAAAATAATACTGTGCTTTCGACTTACTTCCGAGAAAATAATATGTCCACCCCATATAGAGATTCGCCTCATAATCACCGGGATAATTTTCAATGACCGTATCGAAATATTTTTTGGCCATGATGTATTTTCCGGAGTTATAATAGATCTGCCCAAGACGGAGATTCCCGAGATAATGATTACGGTCCTTGCCGATGATGTTCTTATAGATCTCTTGAACATTATCCCATTTTTTTAATTCAGAATACGGCAGTGTAATGCCGAGCATCGATTCAATACTGTTCTCACTCAGCCGCATCGCTTCCTGATAATACCGGACGGATGTCTCGTGATCCTTTGAGAGATAATAGAGCCAGCCGAGTCGCAGATTAGCCAAATAATCTGACGGATTGGACTCACGGTATTCCATAATGCTTTGAAGTGCTTTCGGATAATTCTTCGAAGTCTCAAATTGGACCGATTTTTGGAAGAGAAGAACTTTGTCTTCTCCTCTTTGCTGCGGCATTACCAATGAACAGGAAAATACTACTACGAAGAAAATGGGGAAGAACTTCATGATGGAATTTCCTTTTCATGGATGACCGCCCGGAATGAATCGCGGCCGGAACTGAATTCAAATTCTGAGATCTGTGCATTATCTGAGATGGAGAGTGATCCTGTCCCCTCTTGTTGGTACCATCCCAACAGTCCCCGGCCGGAACGCAGATGCGACGAACGGACGATGAATGCATTCCCCTGCCCCGTCCCCTTCTCAAACCACAGTTCCACTGTGGCCGAGAGTTGGTTCGTGACAACAAGGAAGAATTCCGAAATGAACCGTACCCAGACCGGAACATTCAACGAGACTGGAATTTGATCTTTCCACTTCAATCCGTCTCCGTATCCCAACGGAACACTGATGGAGAGCAGATAGAAATAATAGAGTGCCGAATGTTTGTTCCCGATAACACTTGCCATGAAGAATACTTTCTCCTTCGGATGAACGTATGCAACGGTGCCGTTCGAAGATTCGATCGTCACAACGTTCAGTGCATCCACTTTTACTTCCCATGTTTCGGTAGAATCTTTTCCGTTCAAATTCCATTGGACATCGAATTCCTGACCGATTCTCAGATCGAATGCCTTACGAATGATCGAATGTGATTCGATATTCCTTACCAACTCACCTTCCGCGGGATATTCGAATGCTGCAAGATCGGTACCGCCTGTTGTGGACCTGAAATATTGTGAGATCGGGAAAAGATAGGTCTTTTCTCCGACTCGGTCATTCAATTGGAATTGGAAATGCAGATGCGGCACCGGTGATCTTCCGCTGTTCCCGCATCTGGCAAGAGTCTGCCCTTTCCGAACATGATCTCCCTTCTTCACTTCACAGGTCCCTTCTTTCAAATGGGACAGAGCAGAATAAAGACCATATCCATGATTGATGACAATCGTGTTTCCCCAATTCCTCTTCAGATTCGGATTATTGATCTCGTTATCAGGAACATTGCTCACAACACGAACGATCTCTCCATCTAACGGAGCAACGACAGGAGTATTGAAACAAAAATAATCCTCCGGGGATGAACCTGCTCCCTTGTGTTCCTTCCCATCCCCGTCCGTGATCACGAAATCCCATGCATGTCTCCATTCAGATGTATGCGTGATGGAACCATTGATCCCCTGTGATACCTTCCATTCACCAAAGAACGGAAGTTCCGGGAATATATATCGGAATCTGTCAAAACGGGATTTCCTGTTCTGATGATAATAGTAATTCTCCTCCGGTGAACCGGGTGCAAAATAAAGCAGTACAAAATCAGTATGTTCCTGACGGAATTTGAGTGAATAGATCGTCGCCAGTACCACAAGATTGAACGGCAGAACGAATACCGGAAGATCATGGATCTGCAGTACGGTCGTGAAGAATATATTGAAGATAAGTGTGATGACGGTTGCGAAGGAGACAAGTAAAAGTGTCTTCCGCGAAACAATGATCAGACTTCCCCCTAAAGCGAATGCCACCAGGATCGCATTCATAGAGGACTGAACGATCAACATCGGAGTCGGTTCGGTGTATAATATTGAGATAATAAAATAATTGAGAGCAAACGAAAAAACACTGTTCACAAACAACACTCTGGAAAACATCAATATTGCGATGACAATAATCAGTCCTGCAAGCGCATTCGATTGAAAGAGAATATAGCCGAATGAATGCAGATAGAGACGGATACTTTCGGGTGCTGCCGAAACAATACCGCTATCGATGGTATTGATCCTGAATGTAACCCAATCGAACGTTTTGATGAATGTCAGGAAGATATCGAGCGAGATGATGAACGGGAGACTGAGTCCAGGAAGATTGTGCTCCGTTGCAAGGTAATGCTCCATTGCGGTCGAGATGAAGAAGGTGATCAGAATGAATACACCGACAAACGCAACATACATTGGAGTCATCTCGCAGTAATATGCAGCGGCGGCTCCGAACAGGATCCCGTTGAATCCGTAGAAACCGCTTTTGATCCTGTGATGATTGTATTTCAATCCATACGCAAGTGCCGTTGAGATGACAGCGCCTGCAAGCGCACTGAGTCCGATCACGGGACTGAAAAAGGAAGCCAGAACGATCGACATGCCTACCCATCGTCTGTTGCTGAAGACGATCTGAGCATAACTGTAAAACACTGCGTCCGCGAATCGTGTGAATGCTGTCGGCTTCATAGGAGTGTAAATGACCTCAATTGTTCCGGTGTCTGTTCCAACTGCATAACATCGGCGAGGGTCTCATTTTTACGGATGACCTCTACTGAACCGTTCTCCATGATCATGACAATTGAAGGCCGCAGCGTGATAAACTGCATCCATTGCGTCATCGTGTATGCTCCAACATTACAAAGAATCACTTGGTCCCCTTTTTTCATTGCCGGGAGTGAGATGTCCTCATGGATGCAGTCAATGTTCATACAAAGCGGTCCGAACACTGAAGCATTTTCTTTAACGACACCCGTTGACTGTGCCGGGATCAGCTTGTGCTTGTACCAGAAACTGGTGAAGAGCAGATTGACACCCGCATCAATGATATAAGCTCTTTTCCCGTCGGAGAGTCGTTTGAGTGCTCTGATCGTGCTAATGAGATGACCTGCACTATCGATGAGCGCCCTGCCGCATTCCAGTATCAGCAGCGGCATGGAATCTTTGTACTCTTCCAGTTCGAAGAGCGGTCCCGTTATGGCATCGGCATACTGATCGAGCGTCGGCAGTGATTCTTCCGCCTGGAGATATTGTCCCTTTAGTGTGTTGTGAGATGGGAGACCGCCGCCGGCATCAAGATATTCCAGTGTGATATTGTACTGTGCTTTGAGCCAGTTTGCCAGGGTCACCATTTTTGTCATTGCGATCCTGTACGGTTCCGGGCTCATCATATACGTGCCGATGTGACAATGCAGACCGACCAGTTTCAATCTTTTATTCACCGAGATGCGTTTGAGCGCTTCACGGGCTTCTCCGTTTTCATAGTTGAATCCGAACCGGTCCCACTTTGGATAGACACCGACATCGAAGTTTATCCGTATCGCGACCTGAGCGGTCAGCGATAATCGTTCGGTGATCTCAATGAGTTCATAGAGCTCATCGTAGTGATCGATATGGATCTTAGCGCGTTCACGGATGGCGCGCTCCAATCCTTCGGGTGATTTATCGGGACCGTTGAAAATGATCTGATCCCCGGAAACGCCGAGCTTCCGTGCTCTGTCATATTCGAATTCCGAGACCACCTCTGCCCACGAACCTTCCTGATGATACAATGAACACACAGCATTCAGATAGTTCGTTTTATAGGACCATGCGAACTGAACCTTGGGATATCGTGTTTTGAACAGCCGGGAGATGGTGCGCTGATTCTCGCGCATCACCCGTTCGGACAGGACGAACAAAGGTGAACCGAACTTTTCGGTGAGTTCCTTCACCCGAACATTCTCGATCTCCAATTT
>CAIVNT010000046.1 GCA_903907305.1 uncultured Ignavibacteriota bacterium | reverse complement strand
CGATCAGAACTTTACCGGTTTTCCGAATGGAATTGTACACGAGTTCTTTATCCCAAGGAATGAGTGTGCGAAGATCGATCACCTCAACGCTCACACCCTTCTCCTCCATCTTTCGTGCAGCTTCGATCGATCGCTGAACCATGAATCCCCATGTGACCACCGTGATGTCGGTCCCTTCACGTTTTATTTTCCCGACACCAAACGGCAGACAATACTCAGCATCCGGTTCTAATGCTGCAGCGAACTGCTGCCGATACAATCCTTTGTGCTCACAGAACAGGACGGGATTTTCCTCACGGATCGCCGTCTTCAGCAATCCTTTCGCATCCGCTGCATTGGACGGCATCGCTACCCATAATCCGGGAATGTGTGTGAAATATCCTTCGATACTTTGGCTGTGATATAAACCGCCGCGAATGTAACCGCCGGAAGCGACACGAATGACAACAGGACAACTCCAGTCTCCATCCGTTCTATACCGCATATGGACCAATTCATCTTTAATCTGCATGAATGCTGGCCAGATATAATCACCAAACTGGATCTCAACCACAGGTTTGAATCCACGCACAGCAAGTCCGATCGCTGTTCCCATGATGCTCGCTTCAGCAAGCGGTGAATTGAAGCAGCGGTCCACACCAAACGTGTTCGTCAAATTTTTTGTAGCGGTAAACACTCCGCCCTTTCCATCGGCAACATCCTCGCCATACACCAGCATCTTTGGATTGCGTTTCATCTCTTCATGCAGCGCATGATTGATCGCATCCACCATCACAATATTTCCGCCGGTATGTTCCGGTTCAACGAAATTTTCTTTCGGTACAATGATATTTGGAGAGAAGACATTCCTCTCCGCAGTATCAGCGGTAGGACTCGGTGAAGCCTCAGCATAATCAGCAGCATCTTCCACTTCTTTTTTTATTTCGGAGCGGATCGTTTCCAGTTCATTCGTAGAGAAATATCCATTGATCGTCAGATATTTTTCAAATTTCGGGATCGGATCTTTCGCCTTATCATCTTCGATCTCCTTAGCGGTCATATACTTCTTCGGGTCGTCCGATGAAGAATGCGGGAAGAGACGTACGCAGTGCGCTTCGATCATTGCAGGACCGTTTCCACTCCGGCAATATTTCACCGCTTCAACAGCCGTGCGGTATGATTCGATGAAATCCGTCCCGTCCACATCAAATGTTTTTAGACTTGGATAACCGCTGTACAAGCGTGCGACCGACCCACCGGCGATCTGATCTTTCACCGGAACAGAGATTGCAAACTTATTATTCTGCACACAAAAGAGAACGGGAAATTTTCCGCGACTTGCCCAAGCTACAGCTTCCGCAAATTCACCTTCACTGGTTGCTCCTTCGCCGGATGAAACATATGTTACTTCATCATTTCCTTCTTTACGCGACCCCATTGCAGTGCCGACAGCCTGAAGGTACTGCGTCCCTGTCGGCGATGACTGGCCGACAATGCGGAACCGTTTATCACCATAGTGCGATGGCATCTGTCGTCCGTGGGATGACGGTCCCTCGATGCGGTGCATGTTCTCACAGAGAATATCTTTTGCCGTTGAACCCATTGCCAACGAAAAGGCAAGATCACGATAATACGGATACGACCAGTCATATCCCGGTTTCATCGCCATGGCAATTGCTACCTGTGCCGCTTCATGTCCCGGTCCGCTGATGTGGAACAGGATCTTTCCCTGTTTCAGCAGATTCATCTCTTTCTCATCGATGAAACGCGCGAGCACCATCATCCGGTACGCGAATAGCAAGCGTTCTTTATCCAGGATTCCATTCTTACTTGGAACCGAGGTGAACGCAGACTTTGTTGGTGGTGTATTTTCTATCACGGCGGATTTTTTTGACGCCATTACATTAGTTCTCCTCTATTGCGGCTTCATGGTGGTGAAGCAGTGATAAAAGTTCTTCAAAAGAGATCTGTTTGACCTCCAGCGAAAAGATCTGAGAGAAATGGTAGATAAGATGCTGATGGACCTCTTTGATTTCAACGGCACTGCCGAGAACATTGTTCAGAGATGTCACTCCCTTGTGAAAAATTCCACATGGAATGATCCGGTCAAAGAACGAAAGATCGGTTCCGACGTTCAGTGCAAATCCGTGCATCGTTATCCACTTGCTCACTTTTACTCCGAGAGCAGCGATCTTTTCGTTCTTCACCCATACACCGGTGAATTCTTTTTCCCGGCCGGATTCTACTCGGTAATCTTTCAACGTCCGGATGATCATCTCTTCAATATCACGAAGATACCGATGAATGTCCTGATAATGTTCGTTCAGATCGAGGATCGGATAACCGACAATCTGTCCCGGGCCGTGGAAAGTAACATCTCCTCCGCGATCGATCCAAAACATATCGATCTTTTTCTCGCGCAGCTCACTCTCGTTGGCAAGCAGATGATTCTCATCCGCTCCTTTCCCGAGTGTAAAGACAGGATCGTGCTCAGTCAGTAACAGTACATCGCCGATACGATGTTCAAGACGTGCAGAGAATACCTTCTTCTGCATTTCCCACGCATCAGCGTATTTTGTTCTTCCGATATCGACGACGAGCAATTGCTTCATAGTTTTGATAAAACACCTTTCGGATTTCTAAAACCCGGAAGGTGTAGTTAGAAAATTAAATATGTATCGCACGACCGTATGCATCCAGCGCAGCTTCCATCACACCTTCCGACAATGTCGGGTGTGCGTGGATGGTATTATACAACTGCTCAGCCGTGGTTTCCAAGGCTCGTGCGGTGACCAGTTCTGCAATCATTTCTGTCGCTTCCGGGCCAATGATGTGTGCGCCGATCAGTTCACCGTATTTTGCATCGAAGATCAACTTGACCATTCCTTCGGTCTCGTTCATCGCCAATGCTTTACCGTGTGAACGGAACGGATACCGTCCAACCTTTATTTCTTTTCCGGTCGCGCGGGCTTTCTCTTCCGTCAGACCGACGCTGGCAACTTGCGGCTGACAGTATGTGCAGCCGGGTATGTTTTCGTAATCCACAGCGTGCGGATGTTTGCCTGCAATCGCTTCAACACAAACGATGCCTTCATGCGATGCTTTGTGCGCGAGGCATGGCGGACCAGCCACGTCGCCGATAGCATAGATTCCATCAACATTTGTTTTGAGATTCTTATCCACTTTAACAAATGATTTTTCGGTCTTTACACCGAGAGCTTCAAGACCGAGATTCTCGATATTCCCCTGCACACCAATCGCACTCAGCACGATGTCTGCTTTGATCTCTTTCACACCATCCTTGTTGGAATATCTCACGGTCGCTTCTTTACCCGGCGTAACACTTTCCACTTTTGTTTCCGTCAGAACTTCAATTCCGGATTTCTCAAAATTACGACGGAGCACTTTAGTGATTTCGCGGTCTTCGATCGGCAGCAGACTATCCAGCATTTCAATGATCGTCACTTTCGATCCGTACGCGTTATAGATATAGGCAAACTCTGAGCCGATTGCACCGGATCCGATGATGACCATCCGTTTCGGAACTTCCGGCAGAACCATCGCTTCTGTGCTGGTGATGATTTGTTTGTAATCCACGGGAATATT
>CAIVNT010000045.1 GCA_903907305.1 uncultured Ignavibacteriota bacterium | reverse complement strand
GGAATGAACGCCTCTGAATTTAAATCCATCGCAGCACGGAGGAAAAATATCCTTTTCATCGCCGTCGATGACCTCCGTCCTGAATTGGGATGCTACGGTCACCCGATGGTCAAATCCCCGAATATTGATGCACTCGCGAAAGTTGGCGTCTTATTTGAACGGACGTATTGCCAGCAGGCGGTCTGCGGACCGACGAGAGCAAGTCTCCTTACGGGGAAACGGCCGGATACAACGAAGGTCTACGATCTGAAGACACATGTGAGGAAAGCGAATCCCGATATCGTCACGCTGCAGCAGCATTTTAAGAATAACGGGTACTTCTCCGAAGGATTGGGAAAGTTATTCCACGGATCACAAGAGGATGAACCGTCATATAGCATTCCTCATCGTAATGCGAAAGCGGATGTCTATGCTCTTGAAGAGAATAAAAAACTTCAGAATGACGGCGGTAAACAATCCAAGAAGAACGCGGACGAAGCGGATGCAGAATCGCGCATGCGCGGTCCGGCAACAGAATGCGCTGATGTTCAGGATAATGTTTATGAGGATGGGAAGTGCGCAGAGATGGCGATCGAATCCCTGAAGCGTCTCGCACCGAAAGCAAAATCAAAGAACACCTCGGAGCATCAGCCGTTCTTCCTCGGCGTCGGTTTCCGCAAACCGCACCTTCCGTTCATCGCACCGAAAAAATATTGGGACCTGTATGATCGTTCCAAGATCGTGATGCCGTATCCGGAAAAACCGAAGAACGCACCGGATCTCGCGTTCACGAATTGGAATGAACTCCGTTCATATTCGGATATCCCTGATGTCGGTCCGTGCAACGAAGCGAAGACTCGCGAATTGATCCATGGATATTATGCGTGCGTCAGTTATACGGACGCACTCGTAGGAAAATTGATGGCGGAACTTGACCGGCTCGATCTTCGGAAGGATACCATCGTCATCATCTGGGGAGATCACGGCTGGAAACTGGGCGAATACTCGCAATGGTCCAAACATACTAATTTTGAGTTGGACACGCATGTTCCTATGATCATTTCCGATCCGGACTATCCGAAAGGACGACGAGTGAATGCATTGACGGAGTTCGTCGACATCTATCCGTCCCTTGCAGAACTGTGCGGACTTCCGATCGCGTCTGATCTTGAAGGAACGAGTTTCGTTCCGCTGTTGACCGATCCGAAGATGGCGTGGAAGAAAGCGGCATTCAGTCAATACCCTCGCGGGAAGAAGATCATGGGATATTCCATGAGAACGGATCAGTACCGGTACAATGAATGGATCGAACTGAAGACCAATACTATTATTGCACGGGAACTGTACGATCTAAAGAACGATCCACTCTGCAAAGAGTGCATAGTTGATAAACCGGAAAATACAGCATTGGTCGCACAGCTTCACGAATTACTGACGGCCGGATGGCAGAAAGCAAAACCGTGATCTTACAGTGATGATCAGGTTGGTACGGCTGTTCCAAGAATGACCAACTGAAGAATCTCTCATGACAAAGGTAACAAAGAAATGATCAGAAAATATATAGTACTGTTCTTGTTCATCGCCGGCTGCGCGCCGGTAAAAGAATCCATCGAACCGAGTTCCTTATCGGAATGTATTGACCCGGTTGTGAATGTTATCTCACGAAAAGTATCACAGACAGTCCGTGAAATGAGCGGGGATTCGATCTCTTACCCCAGAAGTATTTCGATCGCAGGAAAGTGGAGGACCGTTCCTATCGAAGATTGGACAAGCGGATTCTTCCCCGGGATATTATGGAATATGAGCGAACTGACCGGTGATACATCTTTGCGGTCATCGGCAATACGTTGGACCGAAGGATTGACTCCAAACCAATACAATGTGTGTACGCACGATGTCGGATTCATGATGAATTCAAGTTTCGGCAAAGGATATCAATACACCGGAAATGATTCCTATAAAAAAATACTTCTTCAAACTGCCCGAACATTGAGCAAACGGTACGTTCCTATCATCGGCTGTATCAAATCATGGGACAACAGGGTGTGGCCGTATCCCGTGATCATCGACAATATGATGAACCTCGAACTTCTGTTCTGGGCATCGAAGAACGGCGGTACGCAGCAGATGTATGATATTGCATATTCCCATGCCGAAAAGACAATGAAGAATCATTTCCGTTCCGACTGGAGCACTTATCATGTTCTCAGCTACGATACTTCGGACGGACATGTGATCTGGAAAGGGACAGTGCAGGGATTTTCTGATTCATCCTGCTGGGCACGTGGTCAGGCGTGGGCGATCTACGGATTTACAATGTCGTACCGTTACACCAACGATGAGCGGTTCCTTGCCACAGCACAGCATGCAGCGGACTATTTTATCAACCATTTGCCGGCAGATATGATCCCGTATTGGGATTTTCAGGCACCAAATATCCCGAATGAACCCCGTGATGTGTCAGCAGCCGCAATCGCAGCATCCGGTTTGCTGGAGTTGAGCGGATTTGTAAAGGATGATTCACTGCGGACAAAATATTATTCTGCAGCAGTATCCGTTTTGGAGGCGCTGATCCACAAGCCATATTTTTCGGAAGGCTCCAGCGAATCCGGCATACTTCAATACGGTGTCGGCAATAAACCGGCCGGAAGAGAGGTTGAAACATCTCTTATCTACGGTGACTATTATTTTATCGAAGCGCTGATGCGTTTCAAAAATACTCGATCCATTTTTGAAGGTATTCACACAAACACAGTATCGGCAACGACAAATCGAAAGTAGCTAAGTAACAGACTGCGATCGGTAAATTATCTCGTGCACTGAAGGTACATCATTATGAGAACTACAATCATATTACTTTTTTTCATTTCGGCTCTCGTCTACGCTCAGAATTCGGGCAAGATCTCCGGGCGGATCGTTGATGCAAAATCAGGCGAATTTCTTCCGTCGGTGAACGTGGTTGTTCGCGGAACGCCTATGGGTGCATCGAGTGATGTCGACGGAAATTATTTCATTCTCAATGTTCCGCCCGGTTCCTATGAAGTATCCGTGTCCATGATCGGATACAGGGGCGTTGTTCAAAGGGATGTCATCGTGAATATTGATAGAACGACGAACGTGAATTTTTCTTTAAATGAATCGGTCGTGCAGGGGGAAGAAGTGATCATTACAGCGGTCCGTCCTGATGTGGAGAAAGAAAAAACTTCCACCAGCGAGATCCGCCGCGGCGAGGATGTCGTGAATGTGCCGGGCATCCAGGATATCTCGAATGTGGTCTCGCTCAACGCGGATGTCAGCGACGGACATTTCCGCGGAGGCCGTGATAATGAAGAATTATATAATCTTCATGGAATGGGGATCATGAATCCGCTGACATCGGGATCGGCTTTCAATCCCATTATGAGTGCGGTTCAGGAAGTAGAAGTGATCACATCCGGTTTCGGCGCACAATATGGAAATGCTCAATCGGGTGTTGTGAATATCACCATGAAGGAAGGGAGTTCAGAGAAATGGACCGCCCGTGGTGAAGTGAGAACGCGGCTGCCCGGCCTGAAACATTTCGGTCCGAGTCTCTGGGATACAATAAACAATCCGTATATGAAGAATCGACTGTCGCTGGATCAATGGAAAGGATCGGAAGGAACTGTCTCCGGACGTTTCGGCGGATATGCTTCGACCGCTCCTTCACGTGCGGCCTTGCTTCACACTAATTGGCTGATGCAGGCGCATCGCACTTTCGGGGAATCCTATGATGATCTTGTGGACTACTCCCTCGATGCGAATTTTGGAGGACCGTTGACACAGGACGTGCGTATGTTCATGGCTGTCCATTCCAATACGACGTGGGCAATTCTTCCCACTCCGGAACCGAACATCAGCCGTCAGTTCATGGGAAATCTCGCCTATGATATCGGCAGCGGTATGTCGCTGAGATTCAGCGGTGCATATTCACGTGCAGATGGACATTCGTTCAATGATAAGAGCGGCGTCGGCTGGTATGAATGGGTGTGGGACCAAGTGTTCAATATCGACAGAACGATCGAAGAGAATGTGCAGATGGGATTGCGATGGTCCCATGCACTTAGTAAGAGCACGTTTTATGAAGTGAAGATCAATTCTCTCAGAACTAATGCGAAGCAGGGTTCGCCTGGTATCGATCCAAATGAGGATTATTACAATCCGCCGTTCCCGGTGTGGGACCAGTCGTGGGATGGTAAGGATGTCGGCGATTATTTCCTTTACGGAAGGTTTAACAACAGTATAACATCGGAAGTGACGCGAACGCTCAATGTCGACGCATCGTTCACAAGCCAGGTGACGAATGCGCACATGCTTATGGCTGGGATGCAGGGGAGTTGGTACACGCTGGATGTTGATAATCACTATGGCATCGGTGGAAAGACTGCATCGATCTCGCAATATACCGTTCATCCGTTCGAGGGTGCATTCTATCTGCAGGACAAGATGGAATTCGAAGGGATGATCGCCAATGCCGGATTGCGTTTTGATATTTATAATCCGAATGTTCAGTACTACACGGACATCTTCTCGCCGTATCGATACACCGACAGTCTCGGCAATACAAAAATGAATGAATCGTTGGCGTCAAAATCGATGACACCGACTGTAACCGGTTTGCAGCCCCGTATCGGTATCTCATTCCCGGTATCGATAATAACGGTATTCCATGTGAACTATGGAACATTTATTCAGCGCCCCCCGTTCAACCGCATCCTGACCAAGAGGTTCAGCAAAGCGGATATCACAAGCGGAGTCATTTCTCAAATACCGAGCATCATTGGAAATCCGAGATTGAAACCGGAAATGACCAACAGTTATGATATCGGCGTGACGCAAGGATTGGGAGAAGGATTTACGGTGGACATCAGCGGATACTATAAGGATGTGAGAAATTTGATCCAGCAGGCGCAATATCACGCGATCTCAGGTGCGCCTTACCTGACATACATCAACCGCGATTATGCAGATATCCGAGGATTCCGTGTCGGTTTTGCGAAACGGAATGGAATGATCACCGGTTCTTTGAACTACACATTCGGTGTCTCTACCGGAAAGAACAGTTCAGCTCTCGGTCTTCTTTACCCGGACATCTATGAGACAGGCGTGAATATTGATCCGAGTCCGGAAGATATCTATCTGGATTTTGACAGAACGCATAATCTCGTTGCGAACCTGATCGTGACCACTCCGAAAGACTGGGGACCGGATGTGTTCGATGCATATCCGTTCGAACAATGGACGATCGCATCGACCGGTTTCGCGAGAAGCGGCCGTCCGTACAATTCGCAGATCAACAAATTGACAATGATGGGACTTCGCACTCCCTCCGAATATAATGTAAACCTGAAGATCACGAAACAGTTGTCGAAATTCTTCGGGACGAATGCTTCATTCTATGTTGAAGTGACTAACGTCTTCAATCATCGTATCTATGACTATAACGCACTGTTCAATCCGAACACCCAGGCAGGTCTCGGGCTTGAAGAATACACGAAAAAATTCGAACAAGGTCAGGATGTAACGTACTTCTCTCATCCGGACAGTCCTTCATATCTGGTCAATCAGGAATTCCGCCTCTTCGGTAATGCTCCGCGCTCAACACAGGTCGGACTGATCATCAATTTTTGAAATGGTAAGGAGTAACACATGCATCATTTGAAAAAAATAACACTTATCGCATCGCTGCTCATCAGTGCGAACACAGCTTGGTCGCAAACAGATTACCTGATCCACAAGAGAGGGATGCTGAATCAGGCGGTCTATAAAACGGGTGCACTCGGCCGCGGAGCATATCAAAATTCCGGTACGACGGAACCGGGCGTGCCTTCGTTCGAGTGGCCGGCGAATTCCGCCATCACATTGGACGGAGTGACGTATACCGGGCAGCACAATTCATTCGGCGGCGGCGTTCAGATCGGTGCGACACCGATCGATACTGTGGCAACGCAACGATTATATGCATACTGCGGCGGCGGGACGAATGCACTGCCGCAGCAGAATTCTTTTCCGGTCGCCGGCGCGGATAAAAGGATCGAAAATTATCCTGTGCTCGCGAATGGTGAATTGAATCCGGCATACAATCCGGACGAAGCTGAAGAGATCATCGTTACGCAGTGGGCGACACCGGTCGGCATCACTATCAAACGGACCAGCCGTTCCTGGAGTTTTCCCGATTACGACGATTTTATCATCTACGAATATGAATTTGAGAACACCGGTGACATCGACGGGAATCCATCAACACCCAATTCGCATCTGCAGCTGAATGATGTGATCATCAATTTTTCACACGGACTGACCGGAGGGAAATTCGGTTATGACCGCTCTGCAGGATGGTCTCAAATCGGAATTGCAGGAAAGGATTATCAAGCTCATTTTGATCAGAAACGCTGGCTGCAATATGGTCTTCACAGGACGGGAAATCCGGAAAAGACCTATTTCAATCAATGGGCACAGACAGGAAAATTCGGGGGCGGTTTGCTGAGTCCTCAAAGTCCCGGTGTGATGGTGCTCTATTATGATACAACCCACCTTGCACATAAAAGTGAGACGATCGTGAAGTTCGCTTCGCCGTTGACGGAAGATCCGGTCTCATGGGATTCACATCTGCACATGAAGCAGCCGTACTACGATGGTGTTGAGACCGCACAGCTGGACGGTCCGAGAACACGGACAAAAGTATTGGACATCAACGGAGTTCGCGGGAATCCTTCCGCCACAGATCTGGCGACGTACGGTCCGGACTGGGTAGGGCGCGGAGAGTTCAACTGGAGACAAAGTCTGCCGCAAGCCGTCGGACGCAACTGGGCGTTCGGTCCGTACATTCTTAAATCGGGTGAGAAGATCCGTATCACGGTTGCGGAAGTGTGCGGATTCGGCGCTGCACGAGATGCAGAAACTGTTCTGGGGATGACCAACGGCAGAACATATCTTCGTGACATCGGCGGCAGTACGGGAAATGTTTCAACGGACGGAAGGATCGGTGAGGCCGGAACAGGTTCATTTGCGTATTATGGTATCCCGAACTATTGGGCACCGCACGCTCAAAAAGATCTTAACTCTCTCACGCTCAATCCTGCCATCATTCATGGAAGTGATTATCTGACGAAATATCCGAAACCGGATTATCTGAATTCGGATGTCATCACCGTGCGTGAAGTTGCGGACCGTGCTATTCAAACCTATACCGGTGCGCCACTGATCAACTACAGTGATTCGGTGCAGCAGTATTGGCCCGAAAAATATCTTGATCATGGAAACTACAAGATTCCTATTCCTGTCCCTGCACCCGCAATCGTTGTGAGGAATACTGCGTTGGGTGAGAATGTGATCTCTTGGGGACCGCAAGTGGAATCATTCACGACTGCGAGACTTCAGGGAACACTCGATCATTATGTGCTGTACCGATCGGATCATCCTCTCGGACGCTGGCAGCAGTTGGCGGTGGTATCGAAACATGATCTGCTCTATTTCTCGAACGGGCAATACCGCTATATAGATAAGAACACTCGTGTCGGTGATAAGTGGTATTACTCCGTTCTGAGCATCGATGATAAAGGGAATACGAGCGGCAGAACAAATCTGACGCTGCAGGAATCCGCTATCGGTGCAACATCATCGCTCGAACATGTGTTCGTTGCTCCTAATCCGTTCATCGTCACTTCGGGATATACCGGAGCCAGCGTCGGCGGCGATATCGTTAAACAGCTCCGCTTATATAATTTACCGAAGACCTGCACCATCAGGATCTTCTCGTTCAGCGGTCAGCTCGTTCAGACCATTGAGCACAACGAGAATAATATTCAGCATCCATATTTCCAGATCACGCGGAACAATCAATTGATCGCTTCCGGAGTGTATTTCTATTCCGTGAATACACCCGATGGGTCGCGGACAAACGGCAAGTTCGTTATCATCAACTAAATGAAACAGATGACTATGAGATCTTTCATCAGAACAATAATGACAATGCTTCTGCTCTCCGTCACCATCGGACAGCTCTACGCACAAAAAGTTGGAACGACATCGTTTCAATTCCTGAAAGTAATGCCGACGGCACGGGCAACAGCGCTGGGTGACGCGTTCGTTACGCTCGCCAGAGGCGCGGACGCAGCATTTTGGAATCCCGGCGGTTTGGCGCGGATCGAAAATCAGGAGGTGACGACAACACTCACTTCGTGGATCTTCGATACGAAACTCATTGCTATGGCATATGATATTCCGATGGGGAACTTGGGGAATGTCTGCTTTCAATTTCAATATGTCGATTACGGTACCATCCAGGAAACAAGGGCCGATATGCCGGATCTTGTGATCACGCCGGAAGGATCGAGGTTCTTCAATTCCGGACTGACGGGACGTTCGTTCACTCCGTATTCTTACGTTCTTGGAGTATCGTATGCGCAGACATTCACGGATAAATTCTCCGCGGGGGGCACAGTAAAATATGCAATGGAATCGCTCTGGTCCGATCCGGTGGTTACCATCGTCAATAAAACCACCGGAGAAACACGCGCCGTCAAAACCTATGCAGATGTCCTCCTTTTTGATTTTGGTATGCTCTATAATACGGGATATCGTTCGGTGCAGGTAGGTGTCGCCGTGCAGAACTTCGGTCCTCAGGTTACATTTGTGGATAAACCGCACCCCGCGCCGCTGGCATTCCGCATTGGAATTTCCGGGAACCTGTTCGGTAAAGAAGGACTCTTCTTCCAGGATGAAACGAACCGACTTACACTTGCATATGATCTGTTCCAGCCAAATGACTACTTGCAGCAAATGCATCTCGGCGCTGAGTATTCGTTCTCCGAATTCATCGCATTGCGCGGAGGGTATAAAGTGGATTACGACAGTGAAGGATTCACATACGGATTCGGCATCAACAGCGCTCTTTCAGGCTGGCCGATCAGCATCGATTACAGTTACGGAAAGATGAATGAATTCTTGAATAACGTTCATCGCATCAGTTTAGGAGTGCAATTCAAATGAACAGAACTTTTTTCAATATGATTTCTTCCGCGATCTTGTTCACAGCACTGTGCGGGACAACGATCGTGTTCGCTCAACCTGCTTCGGGTCCGCTGAATATTCAAGGATTAGAACAGAGGACAATCAACGGTATCCGTTCCCGGGGAATGGGAGGGACATCGGCTGCGAGTGCAAATGATGCTTCGGCATTATTTTCAAATCCTGCTGCGCTCGCACGCATCTCCGCAGTCGAGATTCGAGGAAGCGGTCTATTCCGGAGCACATTCAGGGATCAGAAACAGGAATGGGTGCCGTATATGAGCAATCCCGGATTGAGCGTTCTTTTTGAAGGACTCACGCCATACATTCCGGTGCCACTGGACAGTAACGGAAACAATCTTCCTCCGTGGAAGACATTGCAGCGTCAATATGACGATCTGAAACCGAATTGGGACAGAACAAACTCGAAGGTGCTGCCGTTGTCTCTTACGGCCGCTGTACCGGTGAATATCTCTGATCTCAAGTTCACAGCAGCACTCGGTGCATCTCAGAGGATCGATCTGGATCAATATTATCAGAACAATAATTCAATCACGCCATATCTTGGCCAACTACGGCCTGATCCAAAGATCATCACCAAACCGTTGGATACAGTCCATGCGCAGTGGTTCTCCTACACACGCGAACGGACTGGAATCGTCTACGGTATCACTCCCGGAATCTCGGCAGCACTTTTTTCAGGATTGAGCGTTGGTGTGTCGGCGACGATACTGACCGGTTCCAGTGACGATAAGGAATACCGCGTGGAACGTGGACATATCAATATCGCCACCAATAATAAATCGACAGCGACAGATTTTATGGTCGATACTGTTTATTATCGGCAGTCCAAGATCGGAACATCCACATACAGCGGAACAACATTCACACTCGGCGGACTTTTCCAGCAGGAGCGTTTCAGTATCGGCGTCACAGTGAAACCTGCCTACACGATCACCCGGTCGTGGAATAGGACGGTCACAAGTCTCGATACGACAAAAAAATCTTTTCCGGTAAGGATAGACAGTCTGACGTCACGATCCTATACCGAAGGCGGCAAGCAGTCACTGGATTTTCCGATGGAGTATTCTATCGGTGTGATCATCACTCCAACGGACCGCTGGACAGTGGCATTCGATTACGAGGTACGGAATCTCGCGAACATGAAATTGTCCTCAGCTTCCGGGCCTGAGACACATTCGTGGACCAACGAACAAGGAACGATCTCATTCGGTGCAGAATACCGTGTGAGCGATCTATTCGCACTCAGAGGTGGCTATCGTGAGGATATCCAGGCGTTCTCGCCGGACGGTTCCGCGATCATCGATGAACCTGCCCGCGGCGGAGTATATTCTTTGGGAACAGGATTCGTATTCGGCGATCTTCTTGTCGATATGGCGTATGAGTATTCATTGTTGAAGTATCTGGATATCTATCAATCGAACGTCAACCATAATTCGAGGGTAGCACACCAGCTGCTGATGGAGTTCGGTTATAAGTTCTAAGAATAGTTCGTCTTTTGCAGAATGAACAAACGATAATTAATGATTGCCGCTATCCATCCGGCACAGAAGCAGGATGAGAGTGACGGTAAGGAGTGATATGAAAAATAAAATGATATTCGCGCTCATGGTTGCATCAGCGTTGATGATGAATGCGTGCAAAGAACAACTCGATCCTTTATCTCCCGGTTCGTTGGAAGGGAAGTATGCATTGGGAATGAAATCATTGATACCGCTTGCCGTCGGCAATACGTGGAATTACAGCGTGGTATTGTATGATACCGCAGGTGTCGTCCGCACCAGGTATTCCTATACGATGACAGTAAAGGATACGGTCACTGCAGATACGACCCTTATTCCTTTGGCATCGCCGAGTGCAGATAGACGTTCAATCAGGAGGGAAGCGCTCCTTTGGTATTTGATGGTAGGTGAAGCAGGTGAGAGAACGTGCTGGCAGGTGGATACAGTAGAGGTCGTTCGTTTTCGAAATTCCAACGACAGCCGTTTCTATGAACAATCGGCATTCAATTTCAGAGCGTCGGTCGGAGACAGCACTGTACGCAGATTCAAAGGGGGCGACACGTCGTATTGGTCATCCGGCGACGTCATCATTACACCGGCCGATTCAGTCAGGAGCAGGCTCATCTCCACTGGCGGAGATACCGTTCGGACGACACTCGGTTCCACCTCGTATTTCCTTTATCGGGAATCGTATGATGTTCGTGCGGAATACACGAACTATTATTTTAAGCCCGGATTTGGACTCATCGCCCGTGAAATATTCAAACGTACTTCCGGCGGGACGATGGTCCGGATCCGCCGTGATGAATTAGTCTCCTACTTTTTTAAATAGCATCAATGGCATTGATGTATTCGCAGTTCTTCATTTGCATCAGGGAATTATCATGAAAAATATTTGCTTGTGGTCCGTCATTATTTTTGCAGCGGTCTCGATCAGCTTTGCGCAAAAGAGCAAGGATATCGTTGTGTCGTTTCAGGGTGGAAGCGCGATCCCGTCCACCCCTATGTCTTTCTCCCAATACTGGAAAATGAGTTATGGCGGTGGCGGCGGCGTGGAAATTCCGGTCTCTGCATCGGTGACCATCGGTGCTAATGTTGATTACTATCAATTCACTATGGATGATGAGGGGATAAGGAACAGTTTTGCTACGTCATACATGCGTGACATATGGGCTTTCAACGATGTTTCGATTAAGCCAACGGCCTCCAATAGTTCAGTGATGTCTATCGCGCTCAATATGCGAATCGAATCTCCCGATCTGAAAGGAGCACTCCGGCCATATCTCATCGTAGGGGGAGGTATGTTGAGTTATTCGTTTGCAGAGATCTCTCTTCCGGTCAAAAGTACAATCGTGATAAATGGTGAATCAATCTCGATGACCTCGCAGCAAAAGATCGTCGGTGGAGATAAGACAGATCCGTTCTTCCAGCTCGGTCTCGGGATCAATTATTATCTCACTTCGTCACTGGGAATATTTGCCGAGGCTCGATATTCAAAGGAGATCGTCAAAGGTGCCGGAATGACGTTCGTTCCGCTCACTGCCGGCGTGCTCTTTGGAATGTAAAGTGCGGCGGGGGAGAAATCCGGTGCATGCAGCAGCAACAGACGATGTATCGTAAAGACGACATTCCCGTACGGACGATTCAGAACTCACGCTGAAAGAATTGAGATGCCGATGTCCAAATATTTTACCGCAATTGCATTCCTTACTGTTCTTGTTCTCAAAGTATATGCAGGAGAAGTCCGTGTTACTTCGGTAGCTGCGCTGCAGGATGCCGTCAACTCCGCTTCACCGGGTGATACACTTATCCTTGAGAACGGTACATACCTCAACACTTCACTGACGATCGGCACCGATAATATCACTGTCCGTGCAGCAAAACCTGGCGGAGTATTCCTGAACGGTGCGCAGAATATCGATATCAACGGAAATCACATCACATTCAGCGGATTCCAATTCACATCTGGGGATATTGCGGATTCGTATCTAATTGATGTCTACGGAAGTCACAATCTCATTAAACAGCTGAACTTCAACGGCTATTCAGCAAAGAAATATATCGCGATCCATTCTCCAAGCCAATACAACCGAGTGATGTTCTGTAATTTTGAGAATAAACCTGTTACTGCTTCCGCCGGAAATCTGATCCATATCGATCCTGATTCAACCATTCCCGGATATCATACCATCAGTTATTGTTCGTTCAAGAATATGCCGGGAGCCGGAGGCGATAACGGAAATGAATGTATCAGGATCAGCAATGGTGCCACATCCACATTCATTTCGCGTACTGTTGTGGAGTATTGCTATTTCACGAACACTGGTCTTGGTGACGGGGAAGCTATTTCGGTAAAATGCAGAGAAAATATTCTGCGCTACAATACATTCTTCAATAATCCGAATGCGATGATGGTCTTCAGAAACGGAGATAACGATATTGCATACGGAAATTTCTTCATCAACTCTGGCGGTATCAGAGTGAAGGAAGCGAACAATATCTTTTGTTATAACAACTATTTCGAAAATGCAGGCGTCGGCGGCTCGATGAACGCTGTCACGTATACGTACATCAGTCCAAATCTGAAGAACATCAACTTTCTCTTCAATACGTTCGTTAACTGCGGAACGATTGACATTGGCACCGGTGCAACGAATAATACATGGGCGAACAATATCTTCAAAAAGAGCGGAACGATCTTTTCAGGTTCTTCCTCGG
>CAIVNT010000044.1 GCA_903907305.1 uncultured Ignavibacteriota bacterium | reverse complement strand
TGCGTGCAGGTCTGCCCGGTCGGGGCCACCTTCGAAAGCCCGGACGGCGTCGTGCTGGTGGACAAGACCTACTGCCTGGGGTGCCGCTACTGCGTGCAGGCCTGCCCCTACGGCTGCCGCTATATCGACCCTCGGACTAACGTGGCCGACAAGTGCAGCCTGTGCTACCACCGAATCACCAAGGGGCTGACCACTGCCTGCTGCGAGACCTGCCCGACCGGGGCACGGACCTTGGGCGATCTGAAGAACCCGGCGGATCCGATTCACGAGTTCCTGCACAGCGGGACAAATCAACGAGGGTAGTTATGGACAAGATCAAATTAGTGGAAGCAGCATTCGTGAAATCCGATCTTCCGGAATTCAAAGTGGGCGATTCATTGAACGTGCATGTGCGCGTTGTTGAAGGCGACAAAGAACGTATTCAGCAGTATCAAGGCATCGTAATCGGCCGCCGCGGCGAAGGCATGGGAGCAACATTCACTGTGCGCAAGATCTCGGACGGTGTCGGTGTGGAGAGAATATTTCCGCTCCATTCACCCCGTATTGCTAAGATCGAACGTGTAAAAGAAGGACATTCACGCCGCGCGAAACTGTATTACCTGCGCGGACTTGCTGCAAAACAGATCCGCCAAAAAACAGGCGCAAGTCAATGAGTTCACCAGTTCGCACCATTCCGACAGCCGGTTGGCGGGTCGGAGCAATTTGCGAACTGTACACTCAACCGCTGTATCGAACGATCAAAGGTTCCTCCGATTTTCCGGGGGAACTTTTGTTTGATACAACCGCGGTGCATATCGATGCATTGATGAGCAGTGAGCGCACCGCGGCATTCGTCGCGCCGGTGGACTATGCTCAAAACAGTTCGGACATGATCATTTACCCGAATCTCGGCGTTTCTTCTTCTGGCTACAGCAATGTTGCACGTCTTTATCTCCGGAAGAACCTCGCGCTCATCAAAACACTCGCCGTCGGCACAGTCACAGCGACGGATGTCGTACTCACCCGCATTGTTCTCGGCGAAAAATACGATTCTGAACCAGCGATCGTCCCGGTATTCGGCTCTGTCGATGAGATGCTCGCGAAAGCGGATTGCGCGCTGGTCTCCGGTGATCCCCTTCTGACACTCCAGAACGATCATCCATACATCGACATTGTGGATGAATGGAGCGACATTACTGAATTGCCGTTCGTCCATGCAATGTGCATCGGTAGAACGGATACATTCTCCAAAGATCTCAATACACTGTTGACCGCTTCTCAGGATGGAGGAAGGAATTCTCTCGAATCCGTTGCGAATGGTCTGGCTGCTGATTTGAACCTCTCTGCAGACCTCATTCAGAATTATCTCTCCCATTTTTCGTACGGATTCGACGAACTCTCCAAGTTGTCACTCGAAGAATTTTTCCGCATGGCATTCTATTACGGAATGCTTGGGGATATTCCCGAGATCAATATCGCCGAATAAGTTTTCCTCTTACACCAACAGTTGCATGCCATTCTTTCTTTGTTCCGTGTCAATTCTCCGTTGAAATTCACCGTTTTTCAACGTAATTTGGTTCAATGCTCAAAAATCTCCTGATAAAAAATTATGCTCTCATCGAAGAGATCTCCGTTGAATGGTCGTCAGGACTCACGATCATTACCGGTGAGACCGGTGCGGGAAAATCCATTCTGATCGATGCTCTCGGATTGCTGCTGGGCGAACGTGCCAGTACGGAAATGATCCGCACGGGTGCCGAAAAAGCGGTCGTTGAAGGTCTGTTCGATGTGAGGAATAATGACCGCGTTGCCGAGATCCTCCGTTCCAGCGAGAACGATCTTGCCGATGAACTGATCATCCGCCGCGAATTGACAAGTAAAGGACAAAGCCGCTGCTTCGTGAATGACTCACCGGTCTCTGTTGCTCTATTAAAAGAGATCGGTGATGCACTTGTGGATATGCACGGACAGCATGAACATCAGTCCCTGCTAAGACCGGAAACGCACATCGATTTTTTAGATGACTTCGGCGGATATGAAAAAGATATCACCGTATATCAGCAGGTGTACCGTTCTTTGACTGAGATGACATCAAAGAAGAAAGAACTTCAGCAGCAGGAAGACCAACTGAAGGCGAAGAAATCGCTTTACGAATTCCAGATAAAAGAGATTGATTCAGTGAACCCGCAGCCGGGTGAAGAGCATCATCTGGAAACCGAATTGAAGATCCTCGAAAACTCTGAAACGCTAAGTGAATTGACGAACGCCATCCATCAATTATTATACGAAGCAGAGAATTCTGTCCGCGATAGTCTCGTGAAAGCACGAAAGATGGTGGAACAATTGTCGGAGATCGATACGTCGTTCGCCGAATCCGTGGGTGATGCGCGTTCCGCCGAAGTGATCGTGGATGAGTTATCAAAGCAAGTGCAGAGTTACGCTTCAAGGATCGAGTTCAATCCCGAACGACTTGAGGTGATCCGTCAACGGCTCGGCGCGCTTTCCTTACTGAAGAAGAAGTACGGCGGCACTATCGATCTTCTGATCGAATTCCGAAAAAAGATTGGTGATGAATTTAAATTCGCCGAGAACTTCGAAGGGGAGATCGAAAAACTGGAGAAGCAGATCGAGACGCTGAAAAAAGAATGCGGAGAAAAAGCATCCGTGGTAACGGCGAAACGCAAAGAGGCTTCAAAGAGATTAGAAAAAGCGATCCTCTCATCCATCGGAGAACTGGGAATCCCTAAAGCGCAGTTCATCACGACCATTCAGCAGAGGACGGTCGATCCTTCTGCGAACATGCTTTCCGTTAAGATCGGCACTCAATTGTTCGAGGCAAACTCAAAAGGTGTAGACCAGGTTGAATTCTTCATCTCCACGAACGTTGGGGAGGATCCGAAACCTCTTGTCAAGGTGGCATCGGGCGGTGAAGTTTCCCGCATCATGCTTGCACTCAAAGGAGCGCTTGCTAATTCCGATAAGACCCCGCTGCTTATCTTTGATGAGATCGATACGGGTGTGAGCGGAAGGATCGGACAAGCTGTGGGTTTGAGTCTGAAGAAACTTTCCGCACATCATCAGGTCGTTGCCATTACGCACTTGCCGCAGATCGCAGGACTTGCTGACACGCATTTTGCCGTAGAAAAGTCCGAGGCGAATAAAAAGACCTCCACGGGGCTGCGGAAACTCGAGACCGAAGAGCGGGTCCGCGAAGTTGCAAAGTTGATGAGCGGCGCGGAAGTGACAGAAGCTGGGTTAAAGAGCGCAAGAGAGTTAATGGGATTATAATAGGTAATAGGCGTTAGGTAATAGCTGTTATCAAATGCAAGAGGAATTATAAAGAGTTATTGATTTGGCAAAAAGGGATGGATATTGTTGAAGAGGTGTATACGATTAAAACGTTGTTGCCTTCTGAGGAAAAATATGGATTGAAATCACAGATCCAACGTGCAGCCATATCGATCCCATCAAATATTTCTGAAGGATGCAGCAGAAGCACTGATCCGGCATTCATTCAGTTCTTGGAATATGCTGAAGGTTCCGCCTTTGAAATAGATACGCAAATGCTTGCCGCAATACGATTGAAAATGCTCGATAAAGAAACTGTTGCACAACTGACGACAATGTTGGAAGAAGAACAAAAGATGATCAATGCTTTTATTTCATCCTTACGAAAATAAATTTGTGAAGATATTCTTAATTCCTAATGCCAAAGACCTAATACCCAGCACCTAACACCTGACTTCAATGCCATTATTCCTAACCAACTCCCTTACCCGCACCAAAGAAGAATTCAAACCTCTCACCGAAGGGATCGTACGGATGTATGTGTGCGGACCGACGGTGTATGGACTCTCCCATCTCGGACACGCAAAGAGCTATGTCTCGTTCGATGTTGTCGTCCGATATCTGCGCTATCTCGGATACAAAGTGACGTATGTGCAGAACATCACCGATGTGGGACATCTAACGGACGATGCAGATGAAGGTGAGGACAAGATCGCGAAGCAGGCGCGGAAAGACAAACTCCATCCGATGCAGGTGGTGGAATTATATACAAAAGAATATTTCGAGGACATGGATGCCATGAATGTTCTGCGTCCGGATATCTCTCCCCGCGCTACAGGACATATTCCCGAACAGCTGGAAATGACGCAGCGGTTACTGGAGAAGGGTTTTGCATACGAAGCAAACGGCTCTATATATTTTGATGTGAGCAAAGATAAAGAATACGGGAAACTCTCCGGCCGCAATTTGGATGATGCCGAGAGCGGAACACGCGTTGATGTGAAATCCGAAAAGAAGCATCCGGCCGATTTTGCGCTCTGGAAAAAAGCGGAGGCGAATCACATCATGCAATGGCAGTCGCCGTGGGGATTCGGATTTCCGGGGTGGCACATTGAATGTTCTGCTATGTCTATGAAATATCTCGGTGAAACATTCGATATTCACGGTGGCGGATTGGATAATCAATTTCCGCATCACGAATGTGAGATCGCGCAGAGCGAGAGCGTCACAAAAAAACCGTTCGTCAAATACTGGATGCACAATAATCTGGTAACAGTGAACGGACAGAAGATGGGGAAATCCCTCGGAAACTTCACAACGCTGAAAGATGCATTCAAACGTTTTGAACCGGCCGTTGTCCGATTCTTTATCCTGCAGAGCCACTACCGCAGCACGCTGGATTACAGCGAACAGGCAGTGGAAGGTGCTCAGAAAGGACTGGAGAAACTCCGCAATACAGTCGCTCGCCTGCGTACGGAGATTGGAAAGAACCGGACAGGTTCAATCGATTTCAAAGACAAACTGAAGGATTATAAGAAGAGGTTCTTTGAGTCGATGAACGACGATTTCAATGCTCCCGCTGCTGTCGGCGTGCTGTTTGAATTGGTCCGAGAAACGAACGAACTCCTTACAGATGCACAGAATGCTTCACACGAATTCATGGTGACACTCGATGAGTTCTTTACTTCCGGATCGGAAACAGTGCTCGGTATTCGGCTGACCGCTAACAGTTCGTCTTCCGAAGGACTTGAATCGCCCTTGATCGAACTCCTCATCACTTCGCGGAATGAAGCGCGCAAAGCAAAACAATTTGCGCTGTCGGATAAGATCCGTGACGATTTGAAAACAATGGGCGTCATTCTGGAGGACACGAAAGAAGGAACCACCTGGAAAAAATTGTAACGACGATTAAGGATCCAATTGAAACCATCATCCGCTATATTCTCCGTAGTACTTTTGCTTTCCATTCAAATTCTTGCCGCCCAGCAGGATGAGGAATTTGACAAACTTATGACGCGGAAAAGGATCTCCTGTTACGATGTTGAAGAGAACGGTAGATTTCTTATTCCAAAATATTATCAGGAAGAAAAATTCGACTCCATTCGTTATCTGCTGCGGTATTGGCAACGCAATTGCGGTGAGGTGGAGACGATCACGCGTATGAATCTTATCCTCGATGCCGGAGTGAACACGATCGATCAATATCCGTTCAGCAAAAGGACCATCTGGAATTTTCTGAACTACAAACGAAAAATGGAATTTGCCAGGAAGAATCCCGAACGGAAGGATTATTATACCGGAAATTTGTTCTGGACCAATCAGGAAAAGATCAACGATCAGTTCGATGTGTTTACCTCCGTATTTGCATCGGAAGCGCTGACGAAAAACGGTTCAGCATTGGCAAGAAATATTCTCGGCTTTTATTCCGGCAATATGGATTCACTCTTCACGAGTCTTTATAATAAAGCGGTCGGCAACGAAGCACTTCAATCAAGTTATGATTCCATCATCACGGATATCAAGGCGGAATTTGTCACCTATATGTCCGCAACCATCGGATATTGGGTGCCGACAGGGAATGCCTCCGTGCTTGGGAACCATCCTGAGTTGGGATTCAACATGGGAGCGATGAGATATGGATGGAGCGCTGATCTGATGCTGCTCTTCAAATTTGTCCATACCCCTTCTTCCTATATCGTCCGTAAGAACGGAATCCCGACCTCTACTAAATACTTCTTCGGCGGTTATATTGCAGGTCAGGCGGGGTACGATGTTGTTCGGCAAAAATCGTATGATATCTCCATTCTCACCGGGATCGCGTATGACGGATTCGATGCGATCGCCTCTTCCGGAAGCAATACAAATGACAATGTCAGTGTTGGAAGTCTTAACCTGAATCTCGGTCTCGGGGGAAGATTCTACACGGAAGAATTCCGCGGAACGTTCATCACTGCTGAGGTCCGCTATAATTTTGTCGATTACAGGAATCCCGGCGGGACGGATCTTTCCGGCAACACCTGGTCGTTCCGCGTTGCCTATAATTTCTCCACAGCGTGGCAAAATGAACTGCTGCACGAGCTGGGCGCATTTTAAGGGAATAATTCTTAGATTAAAGAAATTAAACACATGAGGACATTCGTGAAAAAAATTCTGATATCGATCCTGCTTTGCACTGCGGCACTTGTTGCCCAAAATTCTGCAGGGGACGCGGCGAATATCGAACCGCGCTACATCATCGATACACCGACGGCGGGTCTGCTGAAGCGCGGTGCGTTCTCCCTTGAATCGAATTTCTTTCAGGATGGCGGACTGATGTTCGGTCTGTACGCCGGTGCACTTGACCGTCTGACGTTCGGTATCTCATACGGCGGCGTCGGTGTCATCGGCAAGAGTCCTGTAACGATGCAGAAACTTCCCGGCGTGATGATCAAATATCGTTTGTTCGATGAAAGTCAGACGATGCCTGCCATCGCATTCGGATTCGATTCACAAGGGAAAGAGACCTATCTGGATTCTCTCGAACGCTTCACGATCAAATCGCGCGGTATCTTCATTGCTGCCAGTAAAAATTATTCGATGCTTGGTTATCTTTCATTTCACGGCGGCGTCAACTGGTCCATGGAAAAGAGTGACGGCGACAAAGATATGGATGTCTTCTTTGGGATCGAAAAATCGATCGGTGATGAATTATCGTTCCTGACGGAATATGATTTTGGATTCAACGACAGTCAGGCACGTGCGCTCGGACAGGGAAAAGGGTATTTGAATTCCGGTCTTCGCTGGGCGCTGGCGAATGGATTAACGCTCGGATTCGATCTGAAAAATATCGTGAAAAATCAGAAAAATGTAACCTTTGCAAATCGGACATTAAAGGTTGAATATGTCAGGACGTTATGACGTAAGAGCTTTTCATTGATGAATGTCCTCATAGCACCGGTCATTTTGACTTTTGATGTCAAATTCCTTAAAATTATTGAGTCATTCAATCACAATCTGCATACCTATTAAACCTTCGCTACCGCAATACCATCTACATTGATAACCTTACTGCTTTGTGGTACATTGTAAGGAATGATATCCCCCGTTTGACTGTTTATATAGACAGACAACAATCCTAAAGGTACGTTATGAAACAAGTGCTGAACACGTTCATCGTGATGATCGTACTACTGCCGTTCGTCGGCTGTTACACGGAACTTGCGACTGTTGAACGGAATGACCGTGATTATGCGTATGATTCCGACACAACCGGTACGGATGGCTCAACGACCATCAACAACAATTATTATCTTGATGATTCGTACCGCCAATCCCGCATGAGAGTGTCGTTCAATTATTATTCTCCTACGTACTCCTCGTGGATCGGTTCATATTATCATTCCTACTTCGACGATTATTCCTGGGGAATGTATCACCGTCCGTCATGGTATTACGACCCGTTCTATACATACTATCCTCCGTACGGCGGATGTATGTATCCTTCTCCTTATTATGATCCGTGGTATCCGTATTATCCGGTCGCGTATTATCCAGGATATTATCCGTCATACAATCCATCGACCTATGGAACAATTACGGGTGATCCGGGACGCACGAGGAATGGCGGAGCATCGCGTGAACCGTTGAATGATGATCGCTCACGTCCGATCCCCGGTGCGATTAATATTCCAGTCGCTACAGCGGGAAATCCGGAGAATCGTCCGCGAATTGCTGATGATGGAACACCAACCGGACGACCAACAAGAAATCCCGAAAAACCCTGGTGGGAAAAAATGGATGAACGAGCGACACGCAATGCCGGAGATTCCCGTCCTATTGATGTCACAAAAGGGGATAGACCCCGGAGAGATGAAACAACAACAATAAATCCGCCGGTGAACAATCGTCCCGTTCCGAATCGTGAGGATAGACCCATCGATAGGAATAAACCAAATCAGCCCACGATCGATCCCGGTAAGACGGACCGTCAGCCGGAAGCACGTCCTGCTGAGCGTCCACGTAGTGGAGAAGTTCGCTATTCACCCCCCGTGAAATCGTCAGTGCCGCAGGACGAAGCGCATCCCGTTCAGCGTCCGCGTGAATCGAGCCGTCCATCGTACAATCCTGCACCGCAGTCAGCTCCTCCGCAATCAGCACCGCCGAGAAGCAGCGGCGGTTCATCGAACGGTGGCGGAAGAAAGAGAGATTAATATGATTTATGTTCAAAAAAAGAATGTATTAGTTGTCCTTGCGTGTGCAGTAGCAGCGGCAGGCTGCTATACAAAATTGATGACTCCGCAGGAATTCGTGCAGACGCAGAGATATCAGTCCAAAAAATCATTTGCCGATAATTCGTATTCCATTAACTACAATCAATCGTGCGTTTCATGCCACAGCACGAATGAATTAAACGAGCGGTACGATGAATTGTCCCAAATGGGAGTCACCACCGTGCATAACGGTATTCCGTTGAATCCGGCACAGTGGGAGAATACAACGGTTGCGCAGTCGCCGATCATACTTGTTCCGGTCCCCGATCCGTACTGGCCCGGACCAAGCGCACCGGCGAATCCCTGGTGGACTCCGCCGATATCAACTGTTGGTTCTTCCGGGACATCGGCTGGCGAAAACGGGAACAAAATCCGCGATAACGGACCCTCACGCGAAGGGAACAGGAATGGAGACCGCAGTATACCGATCTCATCTCCGACATATTCTCAGCCGCCGTCATCCGGAAGCGGAACAACCACAGTATCGGCACCGCCGCCCCCTGCCACAAATATTGCGCCGGCACCGCAGCCGGTACAGACAAATACCAATGAGCGCAGCAGGGATTCCAACAGTTCTTCCGGTTCTACAAACCGAACGAGAGATAACGGAGCAACGCGCGATGATGGCGGAGAACGACCGAGATAATCAGAAAGAAAATCTATGAGACGATCAGCAGTATTATTGGTTACATTCCTGGCAATTCACTCTGTTGGATTTGCACAATTTGATGAAGATGCACTTCGGTATTCGGGAAGAGGCAGCGGTTCCGGTTCGCGTGCGCTCGGAATGGGGAATGCATATATCGGAGTGTCGGATGATTACAGTGCTTCTGTGTGGAATCCCGCCGGTCTTGCACAAATGCGGCGTCTTGAAGTGATGGGTGGTATCTCCAGTACGGGATTGTCCAACAATTCGACCTATTACGGCGGAAAACAAACTGCGGATATCTCTGCAACTGCTCTGGATAATATCGGATTTGTCTTTCCGTTTCCGACCGTACAGGGAAGTCTTGTGTTTGCCTTCGGATTTAATCGGGTCTCAGATTTTGCTTCGGATGTGAAGTTTGAAGGATTCAACGACCAGAGTTCGATTATTCCCACACTTTATCAATCGGATCCTGCTTACGATGTGACTTACAAAACAAAATTGTCAAACTATTATGGATATACTCCGATTCTTGGGAATGTTAACCAGCGGGGTGAAGTGAAAGAAGGGGGAAGTCTTGGACAATGGTCGTTCTCCGGCGCAGTTGATATTGAAGAGAATCTTTCTCTTGGTGT
>CAIVNT010000043.1 GCA_903907305.1 uncultured Ignavibacteriota bacterium | reverse complement strand
AGTAGTAGCGGGGCTAGGACTTGAACCTAGAACCTTCGGGTTATGAGCCCGACGAGCTGCCAATTGCTCCACCCCGCGATCAATAGTTAACAAATATACACATTAATCTGACATCAGTCAAGGTATGTTTGCTGAGATGATCGATTTTCACGATGAAAAGTGGAAAACGAAAATGGTCAGTTCGACCAACGCCAATTTACCGAAGCGTTATTTCACCAGCATCATTTTTTTGACCAACCGCTGATTGTCGAAAGCAACAGTGTAGAAATACACACCGCTCGAGATCGCTGATGCATTGAATGGAACAGAGATAATATGTCCCGCTTCAGCATTCTGATCAAAAATCGTTGCAACCTCCTGGCCGATGGAATTATAGACCTTCACAACAGCGCGTCCATTCTTCGGAAGAGTGAATTCGATCATCGTAGAAGGATTGAACGGATTCGGATAATTCTGTGCCAGGGTAAATACTTTCGGCACCAGTCCCACCTCCGTTTCAATCGCTGTGTTCAGAACAAATTTACCGTCCCGGTCGATCTGTTTCAAACGATAGGCATATTTTCCTGTAAGGAGATGTTCGTCCGTGAATGTGTACGAATGTTCCGTTGCGGAAGATCCTGCGCCTTCGACATATCCGGCTTTGACCCAATCACGCTCATGTGATGACTGTCCAATTTCCGCCCGCTGAATTTCAAAGCCGGCAGAATTCACTTCTGTTGCGGTGGACCATTGCAACCGAACATCCCTCTGTCTCCCCTCCGCTGTAAATGAGTTCAGCACCACAGGCAGAACACCGAGGTTGATTGGATCAGATTCGATCTGCAGCAGTGATCCCGTATTTGCGTAGATGGTGAACGCACCGCCGGATGGGTAAGATTGCGAGATCATGACGGTGTCGAAATCCCGGACCGAAAATGCAGCAATTCCATTCACAACATTCTTCACCACAGAACCGGTCAATGTATCCCCTTCATTGAATCCGGATCCTTTGGTGAGAGTGACACTTCCGGAATAATCACGTGCAACATTGTTGAATGTATCCTTCACGGTGACCGCAAATGAGTCCAGCGGGAAATCAGTCATCGTCCCGAATACCGCCGACATCACCATATGGTGAGCGGTCGAATGATGAACAAAGAATGTATTCGATACGCCAATTTCCGGTCCGCCCGGAGCCTTCTTCACTCTCACCGCAAAACTGTCCGACGCAGTAATGCGGACAGATTGAGAAGAGAGGATCCCGTTCGTAAATACGGCGCTTGTATCACCCCCGATGAACTGAGTTCCCGCATGCAGCGAACTGAAAACCACCTTTTGGTCGAATGAATTGAGGGTGTTTCCTTCACTATCCCTCGCCTTCACTTCAACCATGAACGGAGAGCCTGCTGTCTGCTGACCGACCGATCCCCCGCCGCTCCTCTCCACGGTAAAGTGATGGAGAGGATTGGATGCGAACGCAACGCATACAGAATGATCCGAGACAACATTGGCAAATGTATAATGAGCAAGTGAATCAACCCTAACGCCGTTGACAGCGACGGTATCCACATGATAGCTCAGGTCCGCACTGAATGTGACGGTCGTGTCGCGGCCATACAGCACAACAATTGTATCGTTGGGAGAGACCGAGCCATGCGGTCCAGCTGCGACGATGATCGAATATCGATTGACGGAGTAGAATGCTGTCATCGCATGATCATTCACAACATTGAGAAATGAATACGCTGTTGTTGAATCATTGATCTTCACTCCATCCACCACCAGACTGTCAAAATGATATCCGGTATTCGGAGTAAAATGGAATCGGAGATCGCTGCCGTAAGCAACCACGGAACTTCCAACAGGCGTTATCGATCCATTCGAGGCCGAAGACGTGATCGAGAAATGATCGATAGAATTATAGACAGCGATCGTGTGATTCGATGCAACATTAAGGAATGTGTATGAAGAGACTGAATCCACACGGACGCCGTCCACTTTCACACTATCCAAATGATTGCCGCTGTTCGGTGCGAATGTGAAGGACTGTGCATTGGCGTAGACAACGTCCACGGTGCCTTCCGGCGTGATAATGCCGTTCACAGACGATGCGTTTACAGAATAATGATTGACGGAATTGAACGTCTCAATATTATGACCTGCGGTGACTGAAATGAATGTATATGATGCGGTGGAATCAACCAGAACACCATCCACTCGAACGCTGTCCAAATGATATCCGATGTTCGGCGAGAAGGCGAAGGAATGCGAAGTTCCATGAATAACATCAACAGATCCGCTTGGTGCGATAGAACCATTCACTGAAGACGAGGTTATCGAATAGTGGTTGATGGAATTATATACAGCAATGGACCGTGATGAGGTCACTCCTATGAACGTGAAACTTACTGTAGAATCGACCTTCACTCCATTGACCACGAGACTGTCAAAATGATATCCGGTGTTCGGCGAGAATGTGAACGAGGTGTCTGCACCATGGAAGAGCGCTATGCTTCCAGACGGCGTGATGGAACCATTCACCGCTGATGCAGAGATTATATAGGAATTCTTCGAGTTGTAAACGATGAGAGAATGATTCGCCTCGATGTTCAAGAATGAATACGAGTGTGTTGAATCCAGCACCGTAATCCCGTCCACTTTCAGACTGTCGAAATGATAGCCGACATTCGGATTGAACGTCAATGTAGAATTTTCGCCATACGTGACGTCGCTGCTTCCGTTTGGAGTGATCGTACCATTCATCGATGAGGAAACAACTGTATAATGGTTGATGAAATTATACGATTGAATTGAATGATCTCCCGTCACATTGATAAATGTATAGGATGATGTCGAATCGTTGATCTTCACACCGTCAACGTGAAGACTGTCAAAATGATATCCCGTATTTGCCGAGAATGTGACCGTTGAGTCACGACCGTAGAGAATATCGATCGAGCCGGACGGCGTTATGACTCCATTCGTGGATGATGAAGTAATGGTATGATGATCGAGCGAAGTATAGACGATGATGTTCCTCGAGGCGATCACATTGATGAACGTATAATGAGATACCGAATCAACAACGGAACCATCCACACGGACACTGTCGATATGATATCCCGTCCCGGCCGAGAATGTGACCGTTGTGTCATGTCCATAGCCGATATTGATGGTGCCATTGGGAGTAATACTACCGTTCCCGCTCAACGACGCAGTCACAGCAAACCTGTCGATGGAGAAATACGCATCAATAGTATGCGATGATGCGACCGCATTGAATGAATACGAAGAAACTGCACCTGCATTTGAACCATCAACAGTCACGCTGTCAATATGATATCCGATTGAAGGTGTTATGGTATACGATTGATTGTTCCCGTCTGCGATGCCGGTGGAACCGTTCGGAGAGATCGTCCCGTTACCATGTGCTGCCGATGTGATACTGTATGCTTTCGGTTCACCGATCGCAAAATCGCCGAGTGTAGAAACGGCGGATGCCTGTGTTGTTGTTGCCGTCTTCACTCCTGCCGTTGTCGGAGACCAAACGCCGCTGTTATACCGACGGACGATATAGTTATTGGAATTTGAACCGGCATCCTTATCCCCCGCAACGAATTGGAATGTGGGACTCACATCAGCGAACGAAGCGCCGTTATTCGTGAGTGTAAAGTATCTGTTCACATTCTTTGCTGTATCAAGTCCGGACGAAGTGATGTTCGGATGATTTGCATTGACACTTTTTGCAAGGACATATCCCGGTGATGTCACGGAATTGAATGCCGCCGTCACTGGAGTATAATTCAACGAATCACCCACATGATACACGACTGTCGGCGAACCGGCGGGTATATTGTGCTGAAGATTCCCGAACACAAATCCTGTCGTCCGTGCAATTAATCCGGCTGAACCGACCGATAGGATATTTCCATTGGTGCGCACTTTTGCCGTAACAAGATTCAATGAATCATTCACGGTGACATTGCCGAGCAGCGTTGCATAACCAGCGCCGTTCAGCCGCAGCTTCCCGAATGACGTACCCGCTATTGAAGGTGACACTGCAGAAAGGATAACCGATCCTGTGCCGCCGGTTGTACCACCGGTATTAAGCCAATTCCCCGCCACCGTTACACTGCCGCTGCCCATATTGATCGAGCCGGCGCTGTCCACATTACCCGTTACAGATACCGCAGGATTGTTGACACTGAGATTGACTGGAGCATTCACATACCACGCACCGGTCACGGTCAATGTTCCGCTGTTCGGCACTTTGGAACCGGCACCGCTCATGGTCAGATTCTGATAGCTGAAATTTGTCCGGACGATCTGGGTGGAAGCACCATTATACCGCACTCCTCCTGTCCCAATCGTAAATGTACCGGAATGATTCCAATTCCCGCCGAGAGTGAACAATGCCGTCCCTTGTGTAATCGCTCCGGCACCGGAGATATCGCCGCTGATCACGACAGGATTGTTCCCCAATGCAGTCGTTGAACCGACTGCCCAATTTCCATTGACCGTCAGCGTCCCGCTGCCGATCGTTTTCGCGCCGGCACCGCTGAACGTAAGATCCTGATATTGAGGCACGACAGAGACAGCCTGTGCCAAGCCTCCATTATAATTCACACCTCCGCTGCCTGCGGTAAAAGTACCGCTATTCGTCCAATTGCCGGCAAGTGTGAATGCCCCGCTTCCCTGCGTGATCGCGCCGGAGCCGGAAAGATTTCCCGTCAATGCAACAACTGTATTATTTGCCTGAAGATCCACCGGACTATTCGCCGTTATATTTCCTGCAACCGTCAATGTACCGCCGGATGTTGATTTGTTGCCACTGTTTGACAAGATCAAATTCTGATAAGAGAATGATGTCGGAACAGGCTGAAGAATACCGCTTGCGAAATCGAGCGTCGTACCCGCGCCGAGTGTGACAACGGAAAATAGAGGAAATACCGAAGCACTACCTGTGCTTCCAATTTTGAGTGTACCGGAAGTGAGAAGCAATGTTCCACTAGAGGTGATCTGATTTCCGCTGTCACTGATAGATGAATTTGCTATGACATTTCCTATGCGAAGTGTAGAGACGGAAACAGGCTGCTGAAGGGAAAGTCCGTTCACCGCGTTGGAGCGCAGATCATTAAATGATGTCGCGAATGTTCCGCCGATCACTTTCGTGCCGGCACCGTTAAAGTCCACCACCTCGGTAGCTGAAGTAAATGCATCCGCCGCAGAATTATTCAGCCACGAACCTGTTAGTGAAAGCGTGGCAGCTGTTCCGGGTGAGAATGTTCCTGCAGTCAGCACGAGTGAATCCAGCGTAAGACTTGTGACGCTTCCGCCGACGGTCAATGTTTGTCCCGGCTTATTCACCGTGAGCAGATTGAATGCGTTGGTTGCGACCGTTCCGTTGATGGATTGCGATGCTGAACTGTTGTTGAAGACAAGATTGCTTCCGTTCGACGTATATGTGCCGCCGTCCCTTGTGAAGTTACCGCCGATGGTGATGGTATTCGGAGTAACAGGAGCCGTGAACGTGTGGAAATTCTGATAAAAATTTCCTGTGATATTCAATGCTGCCAAAGAGCCTGCATACGTGAGAGCGCGAGCTGTGACGGACCCAATCAGCTGAAGATGATTGAATGTTTGAGAAACTGCTGTTCCGCCGATGGTAAATGCAGCAGCGGGATTAAAATAGACGGTGCCGTTATTAGGAACGAATACCGTTCCATTCGCTACCGTCCAATTGCCTGTTACACGGATCTTGGAGGGAGCGGAGAACGCTCCGTTCGTCAGTGTAAAATTAGCAACAGAGATACTGTCGATGGCATTAGCAAACTTTACAGAATCGGCTGCTTTGTTCACGGTAAGATTTCCGAAAACAAGAGGTGTGATTGTCCCTCCAATCACCTGCTGGATTGAAGCGTTGTTGAAAGTGATGGTGTTGGCGCCGCCGGTGAATGTTCCACTGGTGCGTGTAAAATTTCCACCGAGATTGAAATTCGTCCCGGCCGTGAACGTACCGTTGGACTGGGTGAAATCACCGGAGACATTCAATGTTGCCGGCGGAGTGAACGAGTGGAATTTCTGAAGGAGATATCCGGCTACATTCAGTGTCGTCGTGGTCAACATTGTGAGTGTTCGGACGGTTGCGTTGGTCGAATCGATAATTACATTGTTGAACGACAATGTCGCAGCAGTTCCGATCGTGGCATTCGCCGCGGGCTGGAAGTAAACCGTTCCGCTATTGTGAGTGAATGTTCCCGTCGATGCGCATGCGAAGTTCGAGGTCAGTCTCAGTTTCATCGGGGCAACGAATGTTCCATTGGTGATGGTCAGAATTGCAACACTGATGCTGTCCACGCTACCGCCGAAGATCAGCTGGCGACCCGTCTTGTTCACTGTAAGATTATTGAAGAGCTGAGGATTGATGCTTCCGTTCACCTGCTGATCAACTGCAGTGCTGTTGAATGCGACGGTCCCCGCTCCTGCAGTGAAAGTTCCACCGTTGCGTGTCCAATTCCCGGCGATGTTGATAGTAGTCCCAGCGGTGAAGACGCCTGATGTGTGAGTAAAATTCCCGTTAATGTTGAATGTGGCAGGAGGAGTAAAGTTTCCGTTAGTCAGCGTAAGGTCGTTCACTGTAAATGTGGTCGTGCTACCACCGACAATAGTCGCACCGGCGGACTTGTTGATGACGAGATTATTGAGTGTCTGAGTAACAGCCGTACCATTGATCGCTTGAGCAACGGCGCTGTTGAGGAACAATGAACCGGTCCCCGGTGTGAAAGTGCCGCCGTTATTCGTCCAATTCGTACCGAGATAGATGTTCTTGCTGTTCGCAACGAATGTATTGTTCGCACCGATGGTGATTGAACCTGCGACGATGATCGAATCGGAAAGGGATTTAACTGCGGCAGATGAAGCTGTGAGCGTCAGATTCCCATATGAAATAGCCGATGAAATTGACTGCGGCTGGCTTGCATTGTAATTAACCGTACTTGTCGCATTCAGACTGATATTCGCAGGGACAAATCCCGTCGGGAAACTTGTTCCGACAGTTGCTGAACCGATGTTCAACACTGTTGCTACGGCAAGACTCATCGTGCCGGAGATATTTCCGTTGATCTGAACGCCGTTATCCGATAATGTACCGGCGGTGACAGAAAGATTTCCGTTCACATTCAGCGAAGTAAGACTCCCGCCAAGCGAGAGGACGATACCCGCCGCTTTGCTGACGGTGAGATTGTTGAATGATTGCGAAAGTGAAGAGCCGTTGATCTGCTGGGCGAGCGTTGCAGAGTTGAAGACCACAATCCCGCTGCCGGGATTGAACGTTGCACCGTTATTCGTCCACGCTCCCGAAATATTCAACGTAGTCGGAGCAGTGAGTATGCCGGATGTGAGCGTAAGCGAATCGAGCGTAAGCGTTGTTGTGCTTCCTGCTATATTCAGTGACTGAGAACCTTTCGTCATCGTCAGCACATTGAATGTCTGCGTCGCAGCGGTCCCTTGAATGGATTGATCGACTGCAGTGTTCGTAAAATTAACGATGCTCGATGCCGATGTAAATGTTGCTCCGTTGTTCGTCCAATTTCCGAGGAGATTAATGTTGATGACATTGGCGGGTGCGAATACGCCGCTGTTAAGGGTGAGATTTCCGTTGATGTTCAATGATGTCAAACTGCCGGCGGTCGTCAGGGACTGGGCCAGCTTTGTCATGACGATGTTGTTGAACGTCTGCGATGCTGCCGTACCGGATACGCTTTGTCCTGCAGTCGTGCTGACGAAAGAAACGGTTCCGCTTCCGGGTGTAAATGT
>CAIVNT010000042.1 GCA_903907305.1 uncultured Ignavibacteriota bacterium | reverse complement strand
TGACCATCGGCCGGCGGAAAGTGAACGGGTTCACCGTCATGTCCGTAACACACAAAGGTCCGAGAATGAATGCTCCCGTCCCATTGATCGAACCGCCCTGACAAAGGAACTGTTTCAATGCTGTGATGCTGTCCGAACCATAGATCGCGCCGCTGTAGATGTTCACGGAATCGAATGTTATTCCCCTGCCGCTGTTGAGATTGATCGTCGCGTTGTGAGCGTAGAGATATTTTCCGGTAGCATTCAGGAAGGCACCGGCTGCAAAATTCAGGGTCGCGGTCCCATTCGCATTGATATTCCCTAGAGCGTTCAAGGTGAGTCCCGCAGTAAAATTTGTCGTCCCTCCGGTAATGGCGGTCGTGGCTGCGGAATACGTTCCCGAAGAATACGTGACCGTCCCGTCGGTGGAGACCGTTCCGGACGATACGATATCCGCCCCGATCGACAGGATCGTACCGCTGGAACCGATATAGATCGTTGTTCCGGAAAGACCGCGGATCGTTCCGCCGATCGTATATGTTCCCGCTCCCTGGGCAATATATAATATCCCGGCACTGTCGTTGATCTGTCCTGCGTTCTGGAACGTTCCGGTGAATGAAGCATAATTGGAACCTGATTTGTTGATCACGCCGGATGCCGCATTGATGAATGAAGGTGAGAACGAGTTCGCACCGGAACCGAAGTTGATGAACAACGTTCCATTGTTCACGAACGATCCGGAACCGCCGATCATATTGGTGGACCATTGCACGATACCGTTATTGATCATCGGCTTGTTGATGGTGAACGGATTCGTTGCTGTTGTCATGATACATCCGGAAAGAAGTGTGCACGGACCAGTACCGCTGACCGATCCCCCTTTATGGATGAACGCCATCGCCACCGTAATCGAATCCGATCCGCCGATGGAACCGCCGTAGACCGTCACGGAATCGAACTGCATTCCTTTTCCGGTGTTCAGATTGACCGTTCCGAATTGTGCGGTGATCGCCTTTCCCATTCCATTGACCGTCAGTCCTGATGAAAGATTGAGCGTTCCGCCGTCCACAAGGATCCTTCCGATATTGGTCACTGTTGCCGTGGAATCGAAGGTCATCGTTCCGCCCGAGATCCTCGTTGTTCCGCTTACATTGTATATGCCTCTGATATTCACGGCCGTCGCTGAGAAATGCGCCGTTCCGGATCCATTGACCGAACCGGTAAAATTGAACGTTCCATTCACACCGCCGTTGGAGACAGACAATTCGCTTGATGCGGGAATGGTGAAAGTACCGCTCTCCGTGACCGGTGTTGAATATGAACGGATCGACATGATGACGCCCGACCCGATTGTAACGGAACCGGGAGATGTATTGGTGAAGGTGTTGAATATTGTGTTGTATGAATTGACTGCACAGACAGAATTATTGATGAATGACGGAGTAAATGTTCCTCCGGAGGTGAACGTAAACGTCCCGTTGTTCGTGAATGTTCCTGACCCATTCTGATTGGATGAACATGATGCAGTCCCGTCATTCACCATCGTTCCTGAGATGAAGTTCGGGTTCACATCGAAGGTCAGGTTCGCACCGGAGGTGACATGGATAGAACTGTTCGCGCTGATGGTGGTGCTGTAGAACTCTGATGATCCTGTTACTTCGAAACTCCCCGGACCGTTGATCGTTCCGCCCGCCAGAATGCTTTGATAGGAAGTGACCGTCACTCCGGTATCGATTGCTATGATGCCGTGATTCTCTATCGATGATACACCGATGTTCGAACTGAAGGTGATCGTAAATCCGGATCCGATATAGACAGGACTGGAACCCGGCACGGTTGTTGCCGATTTCCACTTATACGGTGTCGTATCCGAGATGCAGACTTCCCACGGCTCGACGGTATTGAAATTCCCGTTGGCAACAGCACGATACAGACCGTATATAGGTGTTTGCGAAAGGAGTGACGATGATGAAAGGATCAGCATCGTGGACATCAAGAACATCGAACGGTATAAACGATTGCGAAGTGCAGCCGGTAACATATTCCCCCAAGAATTATATTGTTGTATAAATTTTCACACCAATATAATTTGTTGGAACGGCGTGACCAATGGAACATATGTTCAGTTCAGCACTTACGTGTTATTCATCACAAACTCCATGAGCAATCCTCTGGTAGTCGATATTCTTTGAAACTTTTTTTGGCACAGTATGAACGGATTCTTCCGTATTCGGACAATGCTCTCTTGTTTTTTAACGAACTGTCTCTCTTGAGATGAACAAGAATGCTACACGCAGGCAATTGTCAATGAAATCGTGCACGATCATTCTTTACAAGCATGAATGTATCATACTGAATGAAGTAGGTTCAAAAGAAGGGTTGTGAGGAACAGTCCTGCCGGATGGCAGTTTGGAACAGATCGGTGGAGAAAGATCAAAACATTTACGAGGATGTGCGCGGGAATTCATGCTGCACTTTTGCAACGGCTTCACCGCGCGATGTTACGTGGAGCTTTTGATAGATGTTGTGAAGATGATGCCTCACGGTGAACGTGCTGATGAACAGTGTTTCGGCGATGATCTTATAGCTGTGTCCCTTCACAAGAAGCTGCAGCACTTCACGTTCACGTTCGGAAAGATGCTCTATCAGCGAAGGCTGTGTCGGAGATTGGAAATGCGTCAGCACCCTTTTTGCGATCGAACCGGTCATCGGGGCACCGCCTTCATGCGCTTCTTTGATTGCCTCGATCAATTTTTCCTTTGTCGTGTTTTTCAGGATATATCCCACAGCTCCCGCACGGAGTGAATCGAAGATCTTATCATCGGAGGTAAAGATGGTCTGCATGATCACATGAATGGACGGATAGAGTCTCTTCACTTCGCGGACACATGCGATCCCGTCCTTCCCCTTCATACCGATATCCATCAGGATCACATCAGGCAGACGGTCGTTCATATTCTCAAGTCCATCCAATGTCTCCAGGTAACTATGGAACACTCCCACAGCGGTAAGTCCTTTTGCAGAATTGATGATATATTCCAGACCTGCACTCAGTTCACGGTCATCATCAACGATGCAAACAGTGATATCGGATTTCGGCGGTTCTTTTTTCATGATGCAATTTGATGTTTTCGTTCCATTGATTCAATAGGATACATGGACAGTTATATCGGGAAACTGGATTCGACCAGAGTCCCTTTACCCGGTGTCGAATAGATATTGATGATTCCGCCGGACTGTTCCGCTCTTGTCCTCATGTTGTTCAAACCGTTCACCCTCGTCAGTGTAAATTCCTCGAATCCTTTTCCGTCGTCATGGATATTCAGCTGCAGGGAGTTTCCCGTCCTTTTCACCTGAATGAATACATGGGCGGCATGTGCATGTTTCACGATATTATTCATACTCTCTTTTACGATCAGAAGGATCGCCCGCTTCATGAATGGTTCGAGCAAGAGTTCATTGAGATCATCGGTGGTGATCTTCAGATCGATTCCCGCCTCCTCGCAGATCATGGTCACATAGGATGAGATCCGTTCGAGCAGCTGCTCCGATCGGTCATTCCTCGGGTCGATCGACCAAACCACATCGGAGATCGACTCCATCAATTCTCTGGAGATGATACCAATGCGGTGTGAACCGCGATTCTCATTCTCGGCGGCGGGTCTTGTTCTGCCTTTCGTTTTTGAAAGCGTTTGCTGCTCCAGAATATCGGAAAGGACCGCAATACGCGCCAGCCCGGAACCGATCTCATCATGCAGATCTGCCGCCAGATTCGAACGGATCTTTTCCACGGCGAGTTTCCTCATGATCCATGACCGATAGAATGCAGCCGCAGTCGAACCGATCAACAGCAGTATCAGCGGATAAAACCACCACCGTTCGTAGAGAGGAGGGAGGACGGTAAGCAGAACGGATGAATCTGCTTCCCTCCATTCCCCGTTCCTTCCCTGTGCTTTTACCCGGAAGACATATTCTCCTCCCCGAAGATTTGTATAGCTCACATTCCTGCGTGTACCGCTATAGACCCAGTGATCTTCAAATCCTTCCAGAAGATATGCGTAGGTATTCCCCTCGCGATTTCTAAAATCAAGTTTTGCAAAATCGAAGGAGATACTTCTTTCGGATGGTGATAGTTCAATTGCTTCCGTGGATCCCGGTGTCACTTCTACTGTCACCGGGTGCTCGGAATTCTTCCTTGCACTGATAACAATTGGCGTTAATACTTGTTGGTATGCGAGACTCTCCGGAGTGAACATACACAACCCATTCCCTCCTCCGAAATAGAATATTCCCGACCGATCCTTAAAAGAAGAACCGCTGTTATAATCATCCTGAAAACCGTCGGCAGTGAAATAATTTTGAAAGGACTCTCCATTATACTTCGCCATCCCGTAATACGTGCTGATCCAAAGATTGTGTTCGTTATCCTCCAGTATTCCGACGATCAAATCGTTGGGAAGACCGTCCGTGGTAAAATAATGTTTGAATTCACCCGACGCTTCGTCGAACAGATTCAATCCCGTTCTTGTCCCTACCCAGAGACGGTTTCGCGAATCCTTGAATAGACAAAGGATGAGATTATTGCTTAAGGACGATGAATTTCCCTTCACGTAACCATACGTTGTATATTTGCCGGTCCGGGTG
>CAIVNT010000041.1 GCA_903907305.1 uncultured Ignavibacteriota bacterium | reverse complement strand
TGGAATATCTTCCTCCCGAAAAGCAGCAGCGTATTGCAAAAGAAACGCTCGATATCTACGCTCCGTTTGCTCACCGGTTCGGTCTTGCAAAGATCAAGTGGGAACTTGAGGATCTTGCCTTTAAACATCTTCACCGAAAAGAATACGAAGAGATCGCGCATGGATTGAATTCCAAACGGCGAGAACGGGAACATTACATTCGAAAATTCATCGTACCGGTTGAAACGCGGCTTCGTCTAAGCAATCTGAAATTCGAGATCGAAGGTCGCCCTAAACATCTCTACAGCATCCATAATAAGATGATGAAGCGGAGTAAACCGCTCGAAGAGATCTATGATATGTTCGCCGTCCGCATCATTCTGGTGACTCCGGACAATAACGAATGTTTTACTGTTTACGGGATCATTTCGGAGATCTATAAACCGATACCCGAGCGCTTCAAAAATTATATTTCCATCCCAAAAAAGAACGGTTATCAGTCCTTGCATACGACCGTTGTCGGACCGGAAGGAAAGATGGTGGAAGTGCAGATCCGTACCCGCCAGATGCATGAGATCGCAGAACGAGGCGTTGCAGCGCATTGGTATTACAAAGAGAACGGCTCGCAGGCTCCGCTGGACAAAGAATTGGAGAATTGGATCAATTGGGTGCGCGAGATGTTCGATCAGAAACAGGCGGATGAGAATGTCTCCCCCAAAGAACTGATCGAGAGTTTCAAACTGAATCTGTATCAGGATGAGATCTATGTTTTCACACCGAAAGGAGATCTGAAGATCCTTCCGAAAGGTGCTACGGCGATCGATTTTGCATTTGAGATCCACTCGGATGTCGGATTCCATACCATCGGTGCGAAGATGAACGGACGCATCGTACCGCTCAATACTATTCTGAGAAGCGGCGATCAGGTAGAGGTGATCACGTCAAAGAAACAAAAACCGAATACTGATTGGGAAAAGTTTGCGATCACGCACAAAGCAAAATCGCACATCCGCCGGTATATCAAAGAAGAAGAACGGAAGCTGATGGATGAAGGGAAAGAGATCTGGGAGAAGAAGGCGAAGAAAGCAAAGCTTCACATTAATGATGATGATCTGAACAAATTCGCCCACACCAAGAAATTCGACAACCTTCAATTATTCTATCTTGCCATTCGGAATGAAGAGATCGATGCTGACGTGGTGATCAGCGAATTGACAGATTCCAAACAAAAAATAGAAGGAGAGACGAAGCCGGAAGAAACGGCGTCGATGTTCAATAAATTCGTTGATACTGCGAGAAATCTCACCACAGGTATTTCGATCTTCGGCACCAAAGGCGATATGCTTTACACATACGCGAAATGCTGCAATCCGATCCCGGGTGACGATATTGTCGGCTATGTAACGACCGGTGAAGGGATCAAGATACACCGTAAAAGCTGCAGGAATGTTCAATCAATGATCCGTAATGGTGAACAGCGTATTGTGCGTGTCTCGTGGCCCGAATCCGGTGCAGGAGAATTCATTGCCGGCGTTCGTATCTCGGGAAATGACAGGAGTGGTCTTCTGAATGATGTGACGAATGCGATCTCCAATTTCGAAAGTACAAATATTCGAGGCGTGACGATCAATACGAAGGATTCATTGTTCGATGGTCAATTCATTCTGTTCGTCAGGGATATTGCACACCTGAACGGCATTCTTGAGCGTCTTCGAAGGATCAAGAATATCACGAAAGTAGATCGATTTGATGAGTAATGAGTATTCAAGATATCTCGGGATCGATTATGGTTCGGTTCGCATTGGTCTTTCGGTGAGCGATCCGCTGAAGATCATTGCTCAGGGATTCAAAACGATCAGGAACACAGAGAAAGCGATCGATGAGATCATTGCCGTGATCGCCGAACAGGATATCGAGAGGATCATTCTAGGCAATCCGCTGAATTTAAAAGGGGAGATGAGTACTAAAGCCGAAGAAGTTCGTGAGTTTGCTAAGAAACTGCAGGTGCGTACCGGAAAAGAGATCATTATGCTTGATGAACGGTTCACTTCAGTGATGGCGCAGCGTGCCATCATCAGCATGGGCACAAAGAAATCACAGCGGCAAAATAACAAAGGGAAAGTGGACGAAGTAGCTGCCGCAATTTTATTACAAGGATATTTGGATACTCAGCGCCGTTAACGTGAATTTGAATCAGGTAAAAATATTTTTGTTGCAGGGTAAAGCACCCTCAATCGCTTGGATGAAAGCACATAAGATCCGTTCTGTGATCGGTGGAATTCTTATCCTGCTAT
>CAIVNT010000040.1 GCA_903907305.1 uncultured Ignavibacteriota bacterium | reverse complement strand
AGCAGAATTGCGGTGACCGGATAGAGGAATTCAATGATCATCCGCAGATGAAGGAAGGCACCTGTCGCTGCAACGACAATCACAGCAGCCAGCACCAGTCCAAGCGAGAGAGTCACAATGAGTCTATATCGGAACGCCGCGGTTCCGATCAGCATTACGGAGATGAGGGTCAGCAATATATTGATCGTTCCGCTGTGCGAATAATGCTTATTCTCAATGATATTGACGATGGAACTGGCGACCGATTGGGTGAACATCGGTGTCGTAAAATGGTTTTGACTGTAATTCCAGGCGATCAAGACCACTTTCCCGTTGAACACTTCCTTCGCATTCTTCAGATCCTCGATCGGAGCTTTTCCCCCTTGGATGTGCATCCCAATCGAGGCGGCGTCATCAGTATAGAGCACCCGTTCATCTGTACCATGTTCAGATTCGTCGAAACCTCTGAACGCGGAATAATGCATGCTTAATCCATTCAACACACACGTATTGTCCGAGAACGCTACACCAGATCTATTGACGGGTATGTGGATGGAATTGAGGATGATCTCCCCATCCTTGCTCATCGGTCTTACAGAATCCGCTATTCCGAAATACTTTCTCGCTGCTGCAAGCGCGATATCGGTCCTGTACCTATATGGGTAATATCGAACGAGGTCTGAACGATGATAGAGACTATACGGTTCATTTTTTTTGACGGTATACGGTGAAAGATTGTTGCTTGCTATAGGATTTTGATAGAACCAGTAATCACCGGCAAAGGTGACATACTGTAACGATTGAAGAATGTTCAACAATGAATCAAGCGCTTGTAACCGTTTTTTTGTGATAGGAAAGATTCGCCCGGGCAGATCGACCACGACCACTTTCGCCCCGGCTTCATGTGCATGCTGTGCAATAGTGATCATATCCGAGATATATCGGATCGGATTATTATCTTCCGTAAAGAAATCTATGACCTCGATGTGTGTATCGGAGCTTTTCGCATCATAGACGAAGTAATCCCTGAAGGCATCCATATAGATCATTTCTATCCGTCCATTCCTCAGGAAAACATCCTCATATCCGCTGTAGATCTCGGAAAAATAGCTCAACAGCACAAAAGAAAAAATGCATGTACCCCAGACAACAAACCAGATCTTCTTTTTAAATATGGAGCTCAGCTGTGTAGTGTAGTACTGTTTCACAAGTCCACCGGCTCCCAAAGAGTGGAATCGGACCAATGCCGGCGAAGGATCTGGCCGCTGGATCAGAATGAAGATCACGCTTTGAGCAAGATGATAGATCAAAAAGAGCGCTACGATAATTTGGCTCGCGGTCAAGTAGTGCATTGCGGCTTGCCGGTACGCATAAATCATCCCGGAGAATGAAGCATACAGCGGTGCCAGCACGATGATGAGCAGCGCCACAAAGATGAGGCGGAGAAAGAACGGCCAATATTTTTTCATGGGAATATGTATCCTTAATTTCTGAGAGGAACCTGATTGTTGAAGAACTGATGATCATTGAACGTTTGTTGAAACTTGTCCGGCTCTGGACCCGATACTGTTTGGAACGAGAACAGCAGCGAAAAGCAGAGTAGGAATACGGCGATCACTGTCAGAAGGACTGATGGGATCGGAACCAGCATTTTGTGTACACGATAGGAAGGATGTCCGTCTTCAAGACTGAGGACTGAGAATTTCCGATCTAGGTCAGCGGGCAATAATTCATCATCTAATGTGCGCATTGCATCATGGATCTTCTTCGTCTCAACAAAGAATTCCCGGCATTCTTCACAATCCGCCAAATGAGCGAACAGTTGGCGATAATGTTCCTTCGGCAGTTCATTGTCCATGAATTGACTGATCTGCTCTTGAATGTTCTCATGGTTCATACTATATCTCCTTACAGATACGGCTTCAGCATCGCATGCAATGCTGTCCGAGATTTGAATAATTTCGATTTTACCGCGCTCACCGTGGTTCCCGTGACGGATGCGATCTCTTCGTAACTCATCCCTTCCGTTTCCCGCAGCAGATACGCTTCACGGTATGCCGGTTTCAATTGCGCGATCGCGTGCAGGATCTTCTCTTTCAGTTCCGAATCGATGGATAGCGACAATGGTGTTGAAGAATCATACGCTTCAGTCTCTTCATCCAGTAAGTCCATCGGGATGATCCTGTTCCGGCGCAGCACCATCAACACTTCGTTTCGCGCAACGGAAAAGAGCCAGGATTTCAGTGTCACTCCCTGCTGCACGGAGTGGATCTTCGAGATCATCTTCAGAAACGTCTCCTGCGCCGCATCCTGTGCTGCTGCCTGGTCATGAAGCATCCGCAGGCAGAACGAAAAGACCGCCTGTTTATGACGGGTATAAAGGACTGAACCGGCGTGGATATCTCCGTTCTTCAATTGTCCCGTTAATACGTCGTCTGAGATCGATGAGTGATTCACATGTCCTGTGTTATTTTTATCGTTGTAATGTTAAGATGCATAAGAATCCCTAAAGTTGCCAAAATTCTTCCCCTCCGACACCCGATCAGTGTATTCGGGAATCATCGAATATGCTCTGTATTATTGCTGCTTTCTGAATGACGGCTCGTTGCTTCTTCCTGTCATTCT
>CAIVNT010000039.1 GCA_903907305.1 uncultured Ignavibacteriota bacterium | reverse complement strand
CTTCTCCACATTCGCCGTGATCCCGTTCGGTGATTCTCTCCCTATCGTGATCAATGGTGTTGTTCACAACTTCAAACTGCAGATCGCCGATGTGAATATCGGTGTGCTGTATGTGCTCGCACTTTCGTCCATAGCGGTCTACGGTATCACGCTGAGCGGCTGGTCTTCCAATAACAAGTATTCACTGCTCGGCGGCATCCGTTCTTCGGCACAGATGATCAGTTACGAATTATCACTCGGACTTTCCATTATCGCCATCGTCATGCTGAACAGTTCACTCCGTCTGGATGAGATCGTAAAAGCGCAAAGCGGATACTATATGTTCGGTTTCTTTCCCAATTGGAATATCTTCCTGCAGCCGATCGGATTTGTCACATTCTTTGTTTCGATGTTTGCCGAGACGAATCGGCTTCCATTCGATCTTCCCGAAGCAGAACCGGAACTTGTCGCCGGTTATCATACAGAGTATACCGGAATGAAATTCGGTATGTTCATGCTGTCGGAATATCTTGCACTCTTCGCAGCGTCTGCGATGATCACTACATTGTATCTCGGCGGTTACCAGATACCGTATATTGAATATCTGAATCTTTCTCCGTTCACTGTCAGTCTGCTTCAGCTCGGTGCATTCTTCGCAAAGTTCGCGATGATCGTGGTCTTCTTTATGATCGTCCGCTGGTCCATGCCGCGTTTCCGATACGATCAGCTGATGAATCTTGGATGGAAAGTGATGCTGCCCCTTTCTCTGTTGAACATCGCATTGACAGGATTGTTTATTCTTAAACCTATTCATACTTGGTTCAACTGATCTAAAATGATATGAGTGATATGAACAACGAAAAATATCTTCAAAAAAGTGAACTTGTCCGTGTAAAGGATCTTACCTTCTTCCAAAGGACATATGTCGTGGAGATCCTGAAAGGGATGTTCGCTGCCGTGAAGCAGATGTTCAAACCGAGTTTCACCATTCAGTATCCCGAAGTGAAAGTGGAACATGCGGCATCGTTCCGCGGCCGGCCGGTACTGGTGGAAGAGAACGGTACGGAGCGCTGCGTTGCGTGCGGACTCTGCAGCCGAGTCTGTCCCGCATTGGCGATCGATGTGCAGGCTGCAGAAACGGAATTGACGAAAGAACGGTATCCGGAAAAGTTCGAGATCAATATGACCCGCTGTATCTTCTGCGGTTTCTGCGAAGAGGTCTGTCCTGAAGAAGCGATCATCATGAGCAATGAGTATGAACTGGCATTTTCCAGCCAGGAAGAATCGATCTTTGGTAAGGATAAACTTCTGAAATCCGCCGAAGTGATGAAACCGCGTCTTGATTTTCTGCGGGATAATCGATAGAACTAAATAGATCCACTGAGTGTTTTAATAGCGCGATGAGAATTCATTGCGCTATTTTTTTTCCAAGAATGCGGGAGTGATATGAAAGTTGGAATTGTCGGTGCAGGATTTGTCGGTGCAGCAGCAGGATATGCAATGGTGCTTCGGAACTCTTGCCGGGAGATTGTATTCATTGATGCGAATAAGGATAAAGCAGAAGCGGAAGCGAGCGATATTCAGCATGCAACGCCGGTCTCACATCCGGTATTGGTCACTGCCGGGAATTATGAGGATCTGAAAGGATCGAAAGTGATCGTCGTTACCGCCGGTGTGAATCAGCGTCCCGGTGAGAACAGACTCGATCTGATCGGTAGGAATATCGATGTATTCAACAGTATTATTCCGCAGATCACTGCGGTAGAACCGGATGCGGTCATTCTGATCGCTACGAATCCTGTGGATCTATTGACGACAGTGACGGAACGGATCGCAAATGTGCGGCCTGGACAAGTGATTGGTTCGGGGACAACGCTGGATACAGCCCGGTTTCGTGCACTCGTTGCTGAGTATGTCGGGATCGATGCACACCATGTGCACGGATATGTCGTCGGTGAACATGGTGACAGCGAAGTAGTTGCGTGGAGCAGCGCTACGGTCGCCGGAATATCCATTGCTGAGTATTGTGCGGCGATGGATATTCCCTGGACACAGCAAATTCAGAATAAGATCACTGAGAATATTCGAAGTGCAGCGTATTCAATAATCAAAGGAAAGGGTGCCACCTATTACGGCATCGGTGCGGTCCTTGCAAATATCACTGAGCGGATCGTTCGGGACCAGCGTGCTATTTTGACCGTCAGCGGATCGAATGCGCAATACCCTGTAGCATTGTCATTGCCGAGGGTTGTTGGCGGTAAAGGAATCATCGCCGAAATCGGTCTTTCCATGAATGATGAAGAACGAAAAATGCTCCAATCCAGCGCACAAGTATTGTCAACAGCATTGTCAAAAGTACAGTAGAAGACCTCATCGGCAAATGGAATAGTTTTGATACTCGCTGAAGCGCTGGATATATTTCCAGCGCTTTCTGTTCCTCAACGAATTGTCCATTGCGCAAAGGTCATTCATGCTCACTACTGTCTTTTCTGCCGCAACATACGGTATCAACGCGTATCTCATCGAGATCGAGACGAATATCGAGAATACCGTTCCGAATTTCTTTATGGTGGGACTTCCCGACAATGCCGTCAAAGAATCCCGCGAACGCGTTGCCACTGCCATCAAAAATTCCGCCTACACCTATCCCAATAAGCGTATCACCATCAATCTTGCTCCTGCCGATGTGAAGAAAGAAGGTTCGTCTTTCGATCTGCCGATCGCGATCGGTATGCTTGCATCCAGCGGGCAGGTCACTGAAGATCGATTGAAAGAATTCATTATACTCGGCGAGCTGTCGCTTGAAGGAACGCTCCGCCCGATCCACGGCGCACTTCCCATCGCTGTAGAGTTGAAGAAGAAAGGGATTAAAGGGATCATTCTGCCGCAGCAGAATGCGAATGAAGCGGGAATGGTAGAAGGGATCGATGTGTATGGTGTTGAAACAATGACGGATGCGGTGAATATACTCGAAGGGAAATCATTGATCGAACCATTGCGTCTTGACATGCGGAAAGTGTTCGCAGTGGAGCAAAAATATCATCACGACTTCTCCGATGTGAAAGGTCAGGAGAATGTGAAACGCGCATTGGAAGTAGCCGCTGCCGGCGGGCATAATATTATCATGATCGGACCGCCGGGTTCAGGTAAAACGATGCTCGCAAGAAGACTCCCGAGTATCCTTCCGCCGATGACATTCGATGAAAGTATCGAGACGACGAAGATCCATTCTGTCTCAGGACTTCTGCCGCCAGGTTCTGCGCTCGTGTCGCAGCGTCCATTCCGTTCGCCGCATCACACGATCTCCGATTCGGCGTTGGTGGGGGGAGGAACGATTCCGCGTCCGGGGGAGATCTCGCTTTCTCATCATGGAGTTTTATTCTTGGATGAACTTCCGGAGTTTGCCCGCAACGTTCTTGAAGTGATGCGCCAACCTCTTGAAGATGCGAAAGTGACCATCAGTCGTTCGAAAATGACGGTCGATTATCCTGCGAATTTCATGTTGGTGTGTGCGATGAATCCTTGTCCCTGTGGAAACTTTGGCAATCCGAATCATGAATGCACATGTACTCCCATGCAGATACAAAAATATATGGCGAAGATCTCCGGTCCGCTGATGGACCGGATCGATATCCACATTGAAGTCCCGGCAGTGAAAGTGACCGAGCTGGCTCAAAAGAAACCGGGAGAAGCCTCCACATCCATCCGCAGCCGCGTGATCACTGCAAGGGAGTTGCAATTGGAACGGTTCAAAGAACAGAAAAATATCTTTTCCAATGCTTCCATGCAGTCCAAAGAGATCAAAGAATACTGCCGCATCGATTCAACAGGAGAGGAACTGCTGAAGATGGCAATGACGAAACTGGGACTTTCCGCGCGCGCGTATGACCGGATACTGAAAGTATCGCGAACAATTGCAGATCTCTCCGGAAGTTCGGATATTCATACGGAACATCTCAGTGAAGCGATCCAATATCGGAGTTTGGATCGAAATCTATGGATGTGATTTTAGGCAGACAACCTTTTGTTGCAAATGTGCGAAAACACAAAATCCAACAAACAAAAATTTGTGATATGAGTTTTTATATAATTTGTGTCTTTGTGTTTTGGTGGCAGTAACGTAAATAATTTACATAGAAGGAATAAATGAACACACTCGCTCAATTATTTGTAACTCTTCTTGCTGTTGAACATCTCTATATTCTCTGGCTCGAAATGTTCATGTGGACCAAACCGCTGGGACGAAAAACATTCTCTGCTGTACCGTCCGATCTGTTTGAAAAGACAAAAGGACTCGCCGCGAATCAAGGACTCTATAATGGATTTCTCGCTGCCGGATTAATTTGGTTGTTCTACATTCAGGATCCGGTCTGGTCAAAAAATATTGCACTTTTCTTTACATCGTGTATCGTCATTGCCGGAATATTCGGTGCAGCTACGGCAATGCGGAAGATCTTTTTTACACAGGCACTTCCGGCGATCATCACATTGATTGTTTTACTCTTGTTTTGATCGATTGTATTCCCTCCACGTTATGATTGCTCCGTTTCGAAGGATAAACAATTGTAACAAAAACAACTTCTCGTTACATTCTGTATAACTTCTTCCCATAATTTTCGTAACTTCATCCCACTGTGTGCTAATGGCAATCATTCTTAATATCCTAATATTCAACTTTTTCACAATCCACAATCTTCAAGGAGACGACATGAAAACAATCGGTCTAATTCTCTTGGCAGTAATGATTACTCTTTCGCAAGTGAAAGCGCAATCCAAGAGTATGGTAGCAGATATCAATATTCCCTACGAAAAATTCACACTGGATAACGGTCTGACCGTTCTCGTTCACGAAGACCATAAAGCACCGATCGTTGCAGTGAACGTATGGTATCACGTCGGTTCAAAGAATGAAAAAGTTGGGAAGAGCGGATTCGCACATCTATTCGAACATTTGATGTTCAATGGCTCGGAGAATTTTGATACCGATTATTTCCAAGCGCTTGAACGGATCGGTGCAACCGATCTGAATGGAACAACCAGCGAGGATCGGACGAACTATTTTCAGAATGTGCCAACGTCCGCACTTGATATCGTTCTTTGGATGGAATCTGACCGTATGGGACATTTAGCGGGTGCGATCAGTCAGCCAAAATTGGATGAACAGCGCGGTGTTGTACAAAACGAGAAACGTCAAGGGGACAATCAGCCGTACGCCATTGCCGATGAACTTTCCATCAAAGCAACATGGCCGGCCGGACATCCGTATTCCTGGTCCGTCATCGGATCGATGGAAGATCTAAACGCCGCTTCATTGGATGATGTGAAGGAATGGTTTAAGAGTTATTACGGAGCAGCGAATGCAGTTGTTGTTGTCGCCGGTGATATTGATGTGAAGACAGCAAAAACAAAGATGCAGAAATTCTTCGGTGATATTCCGTCCGGACCTCCGGTGGCGAAGTATGATGAGTTCATTGCAAAACGGACAGGCATCATTCGTCAGCGTGCAGAAGACAGAGTTCCGCAGGCCAGGATCTTCAAAACATGGAATACGCCAAAGTTCTCCAGTCCCGAGAACCATCAATTAATGCTGTTTGCCGATATTCTTGCTTCGGGCAAAACATCGCGTCTGTACAAACGTCTCGTCTATGACGAACAGATAGCAACGAGTGTCTCTGCGTATGTTGATGCTCGGGAAATTGCAAGCCAGTTCAATATCGATGTGACGGCAAAACCGGGCGCAGATCTAAGCACTGTGGAAAAAGCGATCAACGAAGAGCTGAAAAATCTCATCGACAAAGGACCGAGTGAAAAAGAATTACAGCGTGTGAAGACTCAGCGTATTGCCGGCTTCGTCCGAGGTATTGAACGCATCGGAGGATTCGGCGGTAAGTCCGACATTCTTGCGCAGGGAGTAGTGTATGCGGGTACTCCGGATTACTATAAGGACTATCTCAACAACATAAATAATGCAACAGTACAGTCCGTCCAAGCCTCAGGAAATACATGGCTGACAGATGGTGAGTATGTTCTGGAGATTCATCCGTTCCCGTCTTTTAAAAGCGAACCGACTGACACCACCGTCCGCAAGAAAATGCCGGAGATGGCAGCAGCACCGGAAGCAAAATTCCCGAAACTCGAACGAGCAACTCTTTCCAACGGATTAAAAGTAATCCTTGCTGAACGGAACGCCGTTCCGACTGTGAATCTGAATCTGATGGCCGATGCAGGATTTGCCTCGGATCTTGGCACGAATGCCGGTACCGCCAGTCTTGCAATGGATGTGCTGGATGAAGGGACGAAGACACGAAATGCTCTACAGATCAGCGAAGAACTTGCGCTGCTCGGTGCCACGCTCGGATCCGGATCCAATCTTGATATGTCTACTGTCTCTATGTCCGCCTTAAAATCGAATCTGGATGCTTCACTCGCGATCTATGCCGATGTTATTTTGAATCCGTCGTTCCCGGAAGAGGATTTCAAACGCCTGCAGAAACAGCGTATCGCCGGAATTCAGCGGGAGAAAGTGACCCCTGTGCAGATGGCGCTTCGCGTGATGCCGAAGATCATCTACGGCGAGGATCATGCATACGGCAATCCTTTGACCGGTTCGGGAACCGAACAATCGATCATGGCCATCAAACGGGACGATCTGGTGAAATTCCACAAGACATGGCTCAAACCGAACAACGCAACACTCGTTGTGGTCGGTGCCACGACCATGAGCGAGATCAAACCAAAGCTTGAAAAATTATTCAAGGATTGGAAATCAGGGGATGTTCCGAAGAAGAATATTGCAACGGTCGCGCAGCAGAAGAAACCGGCAGTCTATCTTATTGATAAACCGGGTGCGGGGCAATCCATCGTCATCAGCGGCCATGTAACGCTGCCGCAGGCGAATCCGGATGAGATCGCAATCGAGACAATGAACAATGTTCTCGGCGGTATGTTCACTGCACGCGTAAATATGAATCTTCGGGAGGACAAACATTGGTCCTACGGCGCACAGACTGTTTTCTTTGGTGCAAAAGGACAGCGTCCTTTCCTTGCTCTTGCTCCCGTTCAAACGGACAAAACAAAAGAATCAATGGTCGAAGTTGTGAAAGAATTGAAACAGATCATCTCTGATAAACCGGTAACGAAAGAGGAATTCGAAAAAGTACAGAAGAATGCCGTGTTGGAACTTGCCGGCTCATGGGAAACGAACGGAGCCATCATGGGTTCCATCGGAAACATGGTCCGGTACGGATATGCGGATGACTATTATCAGACCTACGCAAAAAAAGTGAACGGACTGAGTTACGAAGAGGTCCGCGATGCAGCGAAGAAAGCATTGTTCCCTGACAACCTTGTATGGATTATCGTCGGCGATAAAGAGAAAGTAGAGAAGGGGATCAAGGAATTGAACTTCGGCGAACTGAAGTATCTCGATGCTGACGGTAATGATTTGTCTCAAGTGCAGACGAAAGTCTCACCCGTGGAGAAGAAGAAGTAGAAATAAAAAAGGGACGAGCAAACACTCGTCCCTTTTGTTATCATTGTGTCCGTGATACATTCCCCGATAATTATTATCTCGCCACTGAGATATTGCTCACCAAAAGTTTACTCTGCAGCTCTTCCGAGATCTGTTTGAAGAGATAATCAAATGATTCTTCAGTCGATACCGGCGTGATATCAATTCCTTCCGCATTTGATAGATACGAATATCCCAAATATGCTTTGTAGCGTAAGTGTGCCAAGCTGTTCTCCGTGGTGACATCCTGCATCGCTCCAGCAGCATCGGAATAGTCCAGTGACGGATAGAGTCGTTTGCAGACAATCAGATTATAGATCGCTCCTTCCACAATTCCCTGATAATCGCTCTTCAAAGACGGAGTAAAACGGATATCAATGATCTTTTGCATCTTTGCACCGTCGAACTTTGCTGTCATGATCTGTGCTTGTACCGACAAGGCAGCGAGCAGTACTATGGCCATTACCAACAGATATCGTTTCATATGGTTTTTCTCCTTTTATTGTCTTGTTGTATTTTCTCTAATTTCATAGATAACAATGACAAACGGAGTGCCAAACTATCCGGAAATATTCTCTCTAAAATCAGTTTTTTCGGCGGAAAGTAATATGAGACAGGTATGTGGGTGCCACAAAAAAAATCTACGAAGCGTGCACATTCTCTTTAAACGCTTGCAACGGTTGATGATATGAATTCTAGAGTATAGTCACGTGTGGAAAAAATGTGGCACCCCTTCAGATCCATTTTGTGTCAGGATGCATTCGTTGAAGTCTGTTGTTCAATGCACGGCGGGTGATACCGAGAAGCTCAGCAGCGATGGTCTGATTTCCCTCGGCACGATTCATTGCTTCTTCAATGGTGCTTTGTTCCGCTTCTTTGAGTGTCGGAAATTTCCCTGGAAAGATCATCGGCGTGTATGCAGCGGAAAGCCGCTGATCGGGAAGCGGATCTTGATTCGAGTGTGAAATGGTATTGCGAATGGAGTCCAGCGAAAGAACGCCGGAAGTATGAACACTCACGGCATCGAAGATCATCCCTTCCAACTCGCGCACGTTTCCGGGGAAAGAATAATTATTCAGGACTGTATAAAGTTCTTTGGGAGGGGTGGGACGTTTTTTATTCAACATGGATGATGCTTTTGAAATGAAATGATCCGTCAGCAATGCAATGTCTGTCCGTCTGTCACGCAACGGAGGAATATTCACATGATGAGATTTCAAACGGTAATACAGATCCTGACGGAAATCATTCTGCTGCTGCATCTTCTTGATGTCACGGTGCGTTGCGACGACGATGCGGGCATTGGATCGTTTGGCAATATCTGAACCTAAAGGATAGTATTGACCATCCTGGAGCAATCGTAGGAGTTTCACCTGCGTTTCGATGCTCAGATCGCCGATCTCATCCAGAAAGAGTGTACCGTCCTCAGCTTGCTCAATCAAACCTTTCCGTTCACTATCCGCACCGGTGAATGCACCTTTTT
>CAIVNT010000038.1 GCA_903907305.1 uncultured Ignavibacteriota bacterium | reverse complement strand
TTTGTGGTAAAGAACGGGTCGAAGATTTTTTTCAGATTTTTGCTGTCGATTCCCGGTCCTGTATCACTGACGGAAAGGCGTACGTACGTTCCCCCCGGCATCTCGGTGATCCCGGTCTGCTCAACGGACGTGTTGATGATCTTCTCAGAAATGGTGAGTGTTCCGTGATCTCCCATGGCATCACGTGCATTGATGCAGAGATTGATGATCACCTGATGGATATGTCCTTTGTCGCATTGGATGTAATCATTCGCCGCATCGATATCGGTCTTGATCTGAATGGTCTTCGGAATGAAATGCTGGAGCATCATCTGCAGTTCGTCGATGATGAGCGAAAGTGAGATCGGTTGAAGCGAAAAGGAAGAGTTCCTTGAGAATAGCAGCAACTGTTTTGAGATCGAACCTCCGCGGTGGGCCACTTCCATGATGCCGCTGACATATTTTTTGAGTTTGGGATCGTGGTCAACATTTTTTTTGAGCAGTTCGGCATTCCCGAGAATAATCGCAAGCAGATTATTGAAATCATGGGCGATTCCTCCGGCAAGCATTCCCAAACTTTCAAGTTTTTGGGATTGGATAAGCTGGCGCTGCACTTCCGTCTGCTCGGAGATATCTTCCACGATGGCAATGACACTTCCGGCTGCGGTGCCGCGGGAAGTTACGGGACGGCTGATGAATCGAAGCGTGAATTCCTTTCCCGACTCTGCTGAAATAAATCCTCCCAGATACATTCCCGGCACCCCGTTCAGCGAGCCGATCACCGCATCGATCAGTTTGGGATGTTTCATTTGTTCGTATATGGTGGCGGGCGTACTCTGTTCGCGCGGAATGCCGAAGATCTCCGAAGCCATTCTGTTCGAATTCAGGATGACGCCGCTCGCATCAATATGAAGAATGCCGAGAGGGGATTGAGTGAACAGAAGACGGTAGCGTTCTTCACTTTCCATGAGCGCTTCATCTGCCAGTTTTTGGTCCGTAATATCCCGCGATACTCCCACAAGACCGAGCAGTTCATCATCCTTCGTCCGCAGCACGGATGCCGAGATCCTGCTGGAGAAAGTTTCACCGTTCTTCTTTTTGTTGAGAACCTCTCCGCGTGCCGTGCCGGAAGCAACGGTGGAGATGTGGATGCGTCTTCCTTCGTCGGCATCGGCATACAGCATGTTGATATGTCGTCCGACAACTTCATTTTTTGTATATCCGAATGTTTGTTCGGCAGATTCGTTGAATTCCACGATACGCCGTTCATGGTCTACCGTAATAATCATATCAGCGGAAGAATCAATGATACTTCTCGCATACTGTTCGGAGAGACGGAGTGCTGACTCCATTTGTTTCCGTTGTTGGATCTCGCCTTGAAGAACGTTGTTGATGCGTTCCAATTCATCGGCATGCTGCTTCAGCATCTGATGAGAACGCCGGAGTTCATCTTCACTCTGTTTGATCCGTTCGAGTGCCCGTACGCGGGAGAGAAGTTCCTGATTCGAAACGGGTAGGACCAAGTATCCGTCCGCACCGGAATCGAGTCCGTACGATTGATTGAGACTTTTGATCTCGATACTGGAGACAAGGAGAATAAGAGAGGAATACGTGTGCGGATCGGATTTCAGTCTGCGGCAGATCTCAACACCGTTGATATCGGGCAGCACGACATCCAGCAGGATGATATCGATCGGCTGTTCCTGGGCAATGCGCAGGCAATCCGTTCCATTGACGGCAGTGATGATGTGATATCCTCCCTCCGCCACGATCTTGGAATGGATGAGCAGGCGGTCTTCGGAATCATCAACGATCAGCACGGTCATTATTTTGGTGCGCATGGGATTGTATGGTAAATAAATGAGTAATTCAAACGACAGCAGCTGCAGGAAGAATACAGCGTGCTTTTTCATTCCTAGACCGGAATCCCCCCTGTTTTAAATAT
>CAIVNT010000037.1 GCA_903907305.1 uncultured Ignavibacteriota bacterium | reverse complement strand
ATCATGCCGAACAAGAACGGATCCGAAGCGTTGAAACAGATGAAACTGATCCGTCAGGACTTCACATCAATCCTGATGTCATCCCTTGCAAGTGCCTCCGAGATCGCATTGATCATGAAAGATTGCGGCGCTGATGAGTTTCTGCCAAAGCCGATCTCCAGCGCCAGTATTGCGGAGGTGCTGCGCAAATATCATCTTATTGATTGATTTTTCGTATTTTCTGTTTCTATGAATCGTACCGACCGCCTCTTCGCACTTCTTCTTGAAATTCAATCATCACCCAAGATCACATCACAACAACTCGCAAAACGATTCGACGTCACCAAACGTACGATCTACCGCGATGTGCTGGCATTGATGGAAGCGAATGTGCCTGTCCGGGGCAAAGCAGGCGAAGGTTACACGATCGATGAAGATTATTTCCTGCCGCCGGTCAGTTTTACGAAGGACGAAGCGTTGATGCTCATTCTGGGCGCGGATACTATTGGACAGCACTTTGATGCGCAATACAAAAAGGCGGCCCGGTCTGCAGAGAATAAGATCCATGCATCACTCTCCAAAGGATTAAAAAAGGAGGTCGCGTACCTCAAAAGCTACATTGCTTTTTTTTCCGGGACGACGAGCGGGAAAGGGGATCTTAACGATGCGCTCCAGAAGATCCGCTGCGCGATCATCGAAAAGAGAAGCGTTGCATTCCGTTACTTTAAACGTTATTCAGGATCAATGGACCCGATGGTCCGCGAGGTCGACCCGTATGCATTGACGAACTTCTTCGGCAATTGGGCGCTGTCGGGATTCGATCATCTCCGGAAGGAGATCCGGATGTTCCGTCTTGATAGGATGGAAGCCGTGATGGTCACTTTTAAAGCATTCGAGAGGCCGAAGAATTTTCGGCTCTCTGAGCTTGCACGCCAGGACCGGTCATCCAAATCCATCTACCACATAAAGATCTCCCGCGAAATTCACCGCTGGGTGAAGGAACAGCCTCCGTATGAGATCGTTAAAACACAGACGAAAAAGGATCACATCATTCTCACCATAGAATCATCGAACGAACAAGCGCTTATCACATGGCTGCTACGGTGGGGAAGCAAGGCAGAAGCGGTCTCGCCCCCTGCCTTCCGTGATAACGTCCAGCAGATGCTCAAATCTTTACTTGCGGTCTACACATAATTCCATCAAAAAATCATTTTTGACAGTTTCCTGCTGACATAAGGCTGTCACACCTCTGTTGTATCTTTGTAGTGTCAATTCACATACGCAGAAGATGAAATGATGCTTGTACGACCATCCATACAGATACCGTTGATGCTCGCTTTCGTCTTCAGAATACGTATCGTTTTTATCATGCGAGAATTCAATACTGTATCCGGGATCGGTTATGAAAAAAATTGATCTTAAAAAAGAATTAAAGGAATTTTATACTCCTTCATCAAAAGAGGTGACGATCGTTCGTATCCCTTCATTCCGTTTTCTGATGATCGATGGTGAAGGTGATCCCAACAGCGCACTCGAGTATGCTGAAGCGGTGGAAACACTCTTTTCAACGGCATACACGATCAAATT
>CAIVNT010000036.1 GCA_903907305.1 uncultured Ignavibacteriota bacterium | reverse complement strand
GAAGAACTGACGAAAGCGCTCGTTGATTCCACTTCATACATTATGAGCGAAACACTGGCGACAGAGCTTAACAGCACCGCGTCGAGCGGGAATGTTGTAAAAGAAGATATCAACGGCGTTCAATGTGACATCAGTATCAACAAAGTCTAACTCAATTCATTGTCATTTTCAAAAGGATAACAATGGCGAAAAAGATCGTAAAGAAAACGAAATCGGCATCGGCAAAAAAAACTGCACGGCCTAAAGCAACGGCGGTAAAATCGAAGCCAGCAGCAGCCAAACCGGTGAAGAAAAAAGTGGTCAAAGGGTTCGGGGCCAATGATCTGAAATACTTCAAAGGGATCATCACGGAGAAACGGAAAGAGATCCTTGAGGAACTGGCGATCCTGAAAGAAAGTATGATGGATGTGACGACCGGGGAATACGCAAGTGAGAATTCCACCTATTCCACACACATGGAACAGGGGACCGATGCGATGGAACGGGAGAAAACGTTCCTCTTCGCATCCCGTGAAGGGAAATTCCTGAACTACCTCGATGACGCGCTGAAGAGGATCGATAAAGGGACATACGGATTCTGCATCAATTGCGGGAAACTGATCCCGAAAGCTCGTCTGGAGGCTGTTCCGCACGCGCAATTGTGCATTGAATGCAAAAATCTGAAGAAGGGATCGATGTAATTGTGAGAGTCCTTTTCTTAACTGCGTTCATCGTTATTGCCGATCAGATCAGCAAATTCATGATCAAAGGACTCGAGGTTCCGTCACTCGGGATCTCTCTGAAAGGCATGCAACTTGGCACCTCTATTCCGGTGATCGGGGAGTTTCTCCGGATCACATTCATTGAAAATCCGGGGATGGCATTTGGCATAGAGGTCGTGGATGGAAAATTGTTCCTGACACTCTTTTCCATCGCGGCCAGCATAGGCATCCTGTTGTATCTATATGTGATGCGGACGGAAAAAATATTGTTCCGCATCTCGCTGGCGCTCATCCTTGGCGGTGCGATAGGGAATCTGATCGACAGGACGTTCTACGGTATCATCTACGGTGAGTCGGCATTGTTCCATGGCAAAGTCGTGGATTTTATTGATGTGGATTTCTTCAATATCGATCTCTGGGGTTTTGCTCTGCAGCGGTTCTGGGTGTTCAATATCGCCGATGCATCGGTCTCGATCGGTGTTCTGATGATGCTGTTGTTTCACCGCTCGTTCGTCGATCAGGAAGAAGAATTAGCAGCTGTCGATCCATCCGCTATTGCTTCACCCGATTCAACAACTGAATCGAATACCGTACAGTGACCGCTTGACATGATCCTTGTTCTGCCGATGCTCGCCGATTGCGGGCATCTTTTTTTACCAGCACTCAGACCAATATGAAGAATCATTTTGAGATACAGATACCGCCCGGACAGATGAAAGAACGTCTCGACGTGTATCTCACGAACCATACGGAGAATGCCACCCGAAATAAAGTGCAGGAGGCGATCAGGAATGGTGAAGTGACGGTGAATGGGGCAGTAGTGAAACCGAGTTATGCCGTTTTGCCTAATGACCTGATCTCCATCAATCTTTCCCGACCCGATCCGCCCGAAGTAAAAGCCGAAGCGATCCCGTTGGAGATCATCTATGAGGATGATTTTCTTCTGGTGGTGAACAAACCGGCGGGCATGGTCACACATCCTGCGTATAAGAATTATTCGGGCACTCTGGTGAATGCGCTGATGCATCATTCCGAAAAACTGTCACAGCTTCACGCAGATGATGATGAAGAATTCGATATCGTCCGTCCGGGGATCGTCCACCGACTTGATAAGGATACGAGCGGTCTTCTGGTCGTTGCGAAGGACGAGACAACGCATCAAAAACTCGCGAAACAATTCGCTGCAAAGACCTCGGAACGTGAATATCATTCCATCGTGTGGGGAACATTCAAACAGCTGTCCGGTACGATTGATGCACCGCTTGGCAGAAGCAAACGTGACCGGAAAAAAGTTGCCGTCGTTGAAGACGGGAAGAGTGCGGTGACCGATTATGAGGTCATCGAACAGTTCGACTATCTCGCACTAGTTAAACTGCACCTGCATACCGGACGAACGCATCAGATCCGTGTTCATCTTTCCCATATCAATCATCCGGTCTTCGGGGATGAGACATACGGCGGCCGTGAGATCGTTGTCGGAGGAATTGAAGGGAAGAGGAAAGCGGAAGTGAAGAATCTCCTCGAGATGATGCCGCGTCAGGCTTTGCATGCTAAAAAACTGGGATTCGTCCATCCTAAAACGAAAAAGATGATGAGATTCGAAAGCGACCTTCCCGTGGATATTCTGTCCGTTCTTCTCCGTCTCCGCAAACAATCAGTGTAATCACAGCACCTGAGAAAAATCATAAATCGATCCTGGAACGATTAGCGCGTAGCTGCGGCATTGCTCACCGTATGCATCCTTCCGGTGGCTGCGGGAGCGTTCAGGGTTGTGCAGATCATCAGCGGTGCTCCTGTCACTGAAGAGAATTTGCGGTTTTTGACAGTTCCGGTTCCGGCCGTGCTGCATATCTTCAGTGTAACGGCGTATTGTGTTATTGGAACATTCCAATTCGTTCCTCTCAAGCGAACACGGTATATCCGGTAGCATCGGTCAGCTGGACGAATCCTGGTTATCTGCGG
>CAIVNT010000035.1 GCA_903907305.1 uncultured Ignavibacteriota bacterium | reverse complement strand
GGGATTGATGATAAGATCTTTGATCACGAGAACCTGGGTCGCTTCTTCTTTTCCTTCAGGAGCCGATTCATGTTTCGAAGCGGCCGCACCATTCTGAGACTGGGAGGACATTGAAGGAGCAATGAATTTTACAAAAACGAAATACATCAGAATCATTTGGACGACAACGATGGGAACGCCAATCATCAGAATCTTTTGAATGGACATCGATTCTTTGGGTGCTGCTGCCGGCGCTGCTGTTGCTGCTGCGGGAGTTGCTTCTTTTGCCATACAATGCCTCTCTTAGTTACTGAGACATTCTACAAAGGGTATGCCATGAGAAAAGCAGGGAAAAACGATGAAAATGATTGTTTTACGAGGTTTTTGGTTCCATACCGTAAATACCGAAGCCCCACCCTGGCTAATAATGGCCATGTGAGGAGAAAAAAGACGGGCGGCCGGTGAAGACCGCCTTTTCCTATTCATTTATTGAAAACTCTGAAAAGTCATAGTCCCATAGGGATCGAGGCTGCGTCAAAAGTCAAATTTTTTACATGTTATTCTGACTCTGGGCGAAGCGAAGAGGAAGCCCCGCTGTTCGGTTCCGCCTTTTGGAATCCCGCGAGGCGGAATCCCTGAAGGGCGGGAGGTGCCGCTCATGTTAATTGAGCAAGGCGGCAAATCTGTAGAAATATCAGACACTTCGCTGCCTGCCCGACTGCCTCAAGCAAGAACGCGCAACGAGCAAGTCGGTCAGGCGGGCGCTCAGTGTAGCATATTCAGCAAACTCAATCTCCTTGGAAAATGACAATACTCCAGATTTTTTCAAAAGTCACTTATTCATTTTATCGTTTCAAATTAACGATCTCGTTCAGGATCTCATCACTGGTGGTGATGACACGGGCGTTGGATTGGAAACCGCGCTGCGCAACGATCATCTTCGTGAATTCTTCCGGAAGATCGACGTTGGATTGTTCGAGACACCCTGAAGCGATAGCGGAACGGGACGAACCGCCGGCATCGACGAGCACCGGAATTCCGGAGTTTGCGGAAACGTCGAAGAGTCCGTCGCCCGAGCGTGACAAACCGTTCGGATTGTTGAACTCTGCCAGCATCACTTGTCCCAGTTTAATTGTTTGACCGTTTTTGAATGTTGCATTGATGAATCCGCTGGTATCGATCTTCCACTCGGTCATTTCACCGGCGGCGTAACCGTCTTGTTCCCGGGCAGCGACGGACATTGTTCCGCTGTTCTGTGTAATCCCTTTGAACTCTCCCACTGTTCCAAAGTTCAGGTCAACAGAGAGATCATCCGTTCCCAATCCTGTTGCGATGCCGAGCTTCGTTGCACCGCCGTCGAACGTCATTCCGGCCAATGAACCGTTGGTGTTGAACGTGACTGTTCCGGTCCCGCCGCCGGAAATAGTTGCACCGGCCGGTGTCGGAACAGACGCCGACCAAGACCAAGTATTATCCGCAGTCTTTGTGTATTTGATCCCGAGGGATATTGGATTTCCCTGTGAATCGTACACCGTAACGGTGGAGTCTGTGGAATCGCCGATCTTTGCATCTGTTTTAAGATTGCCGGAGAATTTTGCCAGTGATGTCGCTTTCGCTGGAGACTTTCTGTCCAGATCGATCTTCAGATCCTGCAATCTTGTTCCACTGGAAATAACCCCGTTTTGATCGGCAATTTTTCCCTGAAGGATCGCACCGCCCTGCGTGAGACGTCCCTGATCATCCACACTGAATGCACCGATGCGGGTATAATACGGTTTGCCTCCCTTGTTCACCACAAAGAATCCACCGCCCGAAATGGCCAGATCGCCTTCACCGCCGGTCATTTCGATTCCTCCCTGCTTGAAGATGGTGTCAATAGAAAGGACTGATGCACCGAGTCCGATCTGCATTGGATTGGTGCCGCCGTTCGAGCCGGATCCGCTCGATGCGCCGCGCAGTGTCTGTGCGAACATCTCGCCGAAAGTGATCCTGCTTCCCTTGAAACCGATGGTATTGATGTTGGCAACGTTATTTCCGATAACGTCCATCATCATGGTGTGATTACGCAGTCCGGTAACGCCTGCCGAAAGAGATCTGAGAAATGCCATAGTAGTACCCTCCGTTATGTAGGTAATTGATACGCGTCAAATATCAGTCGGTCAATTTGACGCCTGCCTGAAGTCAGGCAGAGAGGGGCTTCCTTCTCCGTGCATTCGGCACGAAGAAAGGGCCAGCCCGATGTTTGTTAATTGAATTGCTTACTCATTGTGTTACCCTGCGACAACTGCGCTGTCGATGTTCGTGAAGACATTGTTTTGAAGATTCTCCCGGTCGATCGCCGTGACGACCGTCCGGTTCTTCACGTTCACGATGAACGCCATATCGCGTAAAAATACCAGTGAATCGTTGGAGCCTTTTTCTTCCGCACGGTTCACAGCATTCTCGATCTTGGATTTGTCCGCTTCATTCAGTTCGATGTTGCGGGATTCCAGCCGCTGCTGTGCGTGCTTTGAATATTTCAGTTGTTGGAGTTCTTTCTCGAACACCTTCTTGAACGAATTCTCTCCGTTCACTTCCGCGGGCATCCGCGACCCGGTACTCGCCGTGCCGACAACGGGCACGAACGGAACCCTGACTCCGTTCACATAGGAATCAGACATGTGCTTATCCTCCTTCCATTATTTCAAGAATATTCCCGAGCGCGATCTCCATTCCGTCGATGACGAAGACCGTTCCTTCGGGTTTGAATCGTACTCCAGTGATCTTGCCGAACACATATTTATCTGCAGTGATCGCCTTACCGTCGTTTCCTACCGCTTCAACTTTGAATGAATACTTTCCTGAGGCGAGCAGATCACCCGCTTCTCCCGTTCCGTTCCACGTCAATGAATTCTCCCCTTTATCCGTATCGCCCGTCATTGTCTTCACCAGCGTGCCGTTACTGTCGTAGATCTTCACGGTCACTTTGGATGCTTCCGTTGCCAGATCGTAACCGATCTTCACATCTCCATCGCCCGTGTATTGGAATGTATCTACCGCGGCACGGACGTCTTTGCCGATGAACGATGCGGAGAGTCCGTTATTGATGGACTGGGTGAGGATCGCATTGGCATCGAGACTCTGCGTCATAGATGTGTTCAGATTGGTCAATTGTTCCAGCGAGCTGAATTGAGCCAATTGTGCAGCAAATTCAGTCCCTTTCATCGGATCGAGAGGATCTTGGTTCTGCATTTGTGAAACGAGCAGATTCAGGAAGTCCTGCTTACCGAGCGTGTTCTTCGGTGTGCGGGGATTCGAATTGACCGAATTGACGACATCCATTGTTGTCATACTTTTTCCCTTACTTTGTCATACTTCGTCGCGTTGTTGCCGTTTCAGTCATCCTGAGTAAGTCCCGATCGTTTCTCAATCGGGACGCATCGAAGGATCCAAGCAAACGGCGACAACTTGCTCAGTATGACTGTCCATTGATCATGATATTATACTGTGTACTCAACGGTGTTGTATCCGTACATCTTCACCACTTCCATCTCTTCTTCTACAAGATCAAATCCGTTGTTGTATTTCTTCCCTTGTTTATTCTGATGCTGCTTCGATGTTCCGTCCGCAAGTCCATTCTGCGCTGTGGAGATCTCGATGCTTTCCATCGTTAATCCGCGGGATGTCAACGCTTCGCGCAGCTGCGGCATATTGGCTTCGATCGTGTTCTTCACCTGCACCTGCTGCACATCCATTTTTGCGGTGACTTTCCCCTCCTCCACCTGCACACGCACCGTTACTTCACCGAGTGCTTCGGGATGAAGCACGATCTTCATTTCGGAATGATTCTCGTTCACCGCAACGGCGACACCTTTCGATAATTGCTCCATCATTGAGCGGACTGTTTCCGGTTTGAATGCTCCAGTGTGTACACTTTCAGTCTTGTGAACATCACTGAGTCCGGATGCAGCTTTCACTCCATTCGTTTCAACCTCGGCTGCTGTCCGCTGAAAATCTTTCGCGTCCGTTTTTACCGCCTGCGGCGGCTGACGGTCAGCAATAACACGCTGTTCATCCGATGTTCCGTTCTTTGCTGTATCGTGTTCGCTCTTTGCTGCGGGCTGTACCTGTTCGGATTCTTTCACGTCCGGTTTCTCATTCGTCACGGTATATTCTTCCGTGAATGAGCGGACAGTCTTTCCTTTTTTCTCACCGGTCCGTTCAACATTCGGTTTCTGCTGCGGTGCGGCAGTATATTCTGCAACAACACGCGGCTGTTCAACGGACTGTTCACTCTCTGCGGAAATATCTTTTACCGCAATCTCAGAAACACTCTTTGATACAGCCGTGAGCACTTCCTCAATTTCTTTTTTGAATGAATTGACCGTCGCAGCTGCTGCTTCACGGTGCGGTGCGTTCTTTGCGTCAGTTATTGGGACCGGGACCGGTGAAGTCTTTTTGATATCCAGTTCGATATATTCATTTTCCGATGCGTTCTGCTGCTGAATGCCTTTCCCATCGACCGGTCTCAGTTCGGATACGGATGCAACACTTTCTGTCAGCGACGCGAGAAGCTGGCGTGCAGACTGTGCTTTTACCCCTTCCGCATCGAGAGTGATGGAAGATTGTTCTTTTGCCTTCAACTCCGAAGTCTTACCAAGAATTTTCGAATTGGTATTGAGTGAGACCGCCTGAATGATCTCGTGTACATTTGCCACCGGCATTCTCATATTTTTTCCAAAGAGTGACGGCAGAATCATAGAAGCATCCTCTCCATCCCGCGGACGCTGGGTCTGTCCGAGCTGGGATTTCAATGCATCCATTGCCGGCTGAGTCCGCTCCATCGTCAATCGCGTAAGACCGTCGATGCTTCCGGCGAGGATAGAGATCGGCGGAGTCGGAACAGTTTCCGTTGGAGCAACGGCGTCAACGGGTTGTTCGTCCGGAAGAATGACCGTATCCGTAGGAATTTCTTTCGCCGGTTTGATCTGGCTCTGTATGAACAGCATCTGCAGGAACATCGGAAGGAACGGTGTTTCGGCCGGATTCGCATCTTGAGGAGTGACCGTACCTTCGCCGGAGATCTCGGCGGCGGCACTGAGCAGATTCTTTTTGGAACCATTTGCGGAACCGATGGACAGAGCATTCGTTGTCATAGTTCTCTACCTTATGATCCTGGCGGCGCGGTCCGGATCGAACGTCGCCAATATTTTTGCCGCATTCCGTTTTTTAATGTGAGGGATGATCAGTTTCACTTCATGGTCATTCATCGTGCGGAGGATGGATGATGCCGATTCGATACTCATTGCTTCGAACAATTTCGCTTTGGATTTCCAGTCTGTTGTATCTTCGAATACGATCGTTCTCGCCGCTTCCGTATGCTTTGTTTCGGGCTTTACTTCTTCTTTCATTTTCGTATTCACAGTTGCTTTGATCGCTGCGGGATGCACAGCAAGGACGCTGTCCTTCTTGAGTGAATCAGCGGTGACTGATTCCGTCATGACCGAATCCTTTGTTTCTATGTGGAGTGAATCCGTTGAAACCGGTGTCTGCGGAACAACTCCGAACGCTGCAGGATTCGCCGAAAGCAAGGCGAAGAACATACCTGCGATCAGCAGCATCGACACTATGGAACCGATTCCGATCACGACTGCCGTCTTCATGCGTTCTTATCCACCGTTCGTTGTCCGAGTGTATCCAAAAGATTCTGTTCTTTTTTATCCGCGTCGATCCGTATCTCTTCTTTCGCTCTTTCCTGAAGCTTTTCGATGACCGTTTTCGCTTTTACCCGCTCCAGTAATTCCACTCTCTTATCCTCTTCCTGTCCTCTAATCTTCTCCACTTTTGTTGTTTGATGTGTGATATCTGTAGCCAAGCGCTTGATGAATGCGCTGTTCGTCTGTATATCGGTTGCTTTGGAGCGCGTTGACGAGAATGATGAGGTCATCGCATCGTGATGTTCGTCGTGCATATCGCTCAGTTTTTCCGTCTCTTCTTTTTTCTGCCGTGAGATCTGTGATAACTCTTTGGTCGTCTGTTTCTTCTGATGCTCACGCACGTTGATGATCGTGTTGAAACGGACAGTTTTACTTGACATCATGTTTTCCCTCGATCGGTCTCAGTACAACGGCGGAGAGTCTGGAAAGACTGTCTTCGAATGGGCAATGGTCATTCTCCTGCTGCTTCAAAAAATTTCGATAGGACTCGATCCGTTTGATTGAATCATCGATCTTCGGATTGCTCCCTTTTGCATACGCGCCGATATTGATCAGATCTTCCGCTTCGGCATACGTTGCCATGGTATCAAGGAATTTCTGTACAACGGCGCGGTGTTCATCTGTCGTTACTGATGTCATCACACGGCTGACGCTGCCAAGCACGTCGATGGCGGGATAATGTCCTGCCGCCGCCAATCTTCGGGAGAGAACGATATGACCGTCCAGGATAGAACGGACAGTATCCGCAACAGGATCGTTCATATCGTCGCCTTCCACCAGCACGGTGTATAATCCTGTAATGCTTCCTTTCGCCGCCGTTCCTGCCCGTTCCAACACTTTCGGAAGCATCGCAAAAACAGATGGCGTATATCCTTTCGTTGTCGGAGGTTCGCCGATGGCGAGACCGACCTCACGCTGCGACATTGCAAGACGAGTGATGGAATCCATCATCAGCATCACATCCTGTCCTTTATCGCGGAAATATTCTGCGATGGTGGTCGCAATAAATACTGATTTGATCCTGATGAGCGCGGATTTATCGCTTGTTGCAACGATCACCACGGAACGTTTGAGTCCTTCAGGACCGAGTTCACGTTCGATGAATTCCCCCACTTCGCGTCCGCGTTCACCGACGAGACAGATCACATTCACATCCGCACTTGTGTTCCGTGCGATCATTCCCATCGTCACGCTTTTCCCCACGCCGCTTCCGGCGAAGATACCGACACGCTGTCCTTTACCAAGCGTTCGCAGAGAATCGATGGAGCGGATTCCGGTCGCGATCGGTTTGGTGATCCGTTTCCGGTCGAGCGGATTCGGCGGAGCATTGTAGATGGAACGTTCTTCGGTCGCCATGATGGGACCTTTACCGTCCAGCGGATTTCCGAGTCCGTCGATCACACGGCCGAGCAATGCTTCACCCACGCGCGCCGTAAGAGGCCGTCCCGTAGCGACGATCTCGCAGCCGGGACCGATATTGGAAGCTTCTCCCAGGATCATGGACAGGACTTTATTCTCACGGAAACCGACCACTTCGCATAACGACAATTCCACATCATCCTTCGATTTTACGATGCAGACCTCGCCGATGGAAGCGTGCGGACCGTTCGATTCAATGACGAGACCGATCACTTTCGTGACGCGGCCGTTCATTTTCAGCAGGTCCTTCCGGCGGATCAAATGAAGGAAATGCTCGCTCTTTTGGGAGAGCATATTCGCTTCAACAGGAGGATGATTTGGGAATTGTGAGATCATACAAATTCAACGGTGTCCGGATGAGCGAATAGATCCACCAATACTTCGATCTTATCATTGGAGGTGTAGAAATAATACCGTTCCGCATTCGGGATCGATTCAATATCCGCCGGTTCGCCGGAATCGGAGCGGAAGCGGCAATACTCATGCGCATCTACGCGTTCGCCGGCGTGGTGGATAAGCGAGATGAGCACATCAAATGAGATGAGCAACTTCGTCAGCGGGATTCGTCCGACCTGCAGCGCGTTGCTCAAATGGATGATGTAGTCATTCCACATTCGTCCTTTTTCGCTGCATTCTCTGTCGATCTCGATCCGTTTTCCGATTTCCATTAGCGTATCCCCTCTTAGTATTATGAGTGTTTACCGATGAGTTCTTTTACCTGATCCAACTGTGTTGAAATGCGTGCATCCACATTTCCGATATCACTTTCGATGGTGCAGCCGCCCGTTTCTACTGACGCATCCGGTTCGAAGGTGATCTCGCGGAGCGAATCTGAAACGGACTGGATGGTGTGTTTATTTTCCTGGATGTAATTCAGGTCGGATGGATTGAGACGGACCTTCATCCGCTCCACACCGACGATCTTCCGAATTCCGTCCTTCATAATGTTCATCAAAATGTCTTTGTCTTGTTCCACCGCGCGGCGGATAATATGTTCGGCGACTCCCACGGCGAATGTGAATAATGCCTGTTCGGTCTGACCGGACTGTGATGAGAGCGAGCGCTGGATGGAGCTGAGCACTTGACTGATGCGTGCGCATTCTTCCGCGATCCGCTCCGAATACTGGTCCTGCAGCAGTTCCGTGGTGCGGCGGCTTCCTTCTTCGATGCCGTGCTCGAATGCTTCGCGCACTTTCTCTTCGCTCACCAGATTGAACGACTGCAGCATTGTTTCGTGACCGATACCTTTGATCACCGCCGAACCGCTTCCGGAACCGGAATCGAAATCCTCGGATGTGATCCTGACCCGGCGCTGTGAACGCGGCATGCGGATGATATCACACGATGACATCTTCGACTCCTCGTCCTGCAACGATGATCTCGTTGCTTTCTTCCAGTTGCTTTACGATCAGCACGATGCGAGTCTGTGCCGCTTCCACTTCCTTCAAACGGACGGGACCCATGAACTGCAATTCTTCTTTCAGCATTTCCTGTGCACGTTCGGACATGTTCTTCAGGATCTTCTCCTTCAGCGATTCGTCCGCAACTTTCATGGAGAGTGCCAGATCCTTCTTATCCACTTCACGCAAAATGCGCTGAATGCTCCGGTCGTCCACATACATCAGATCCTCGAACAGGAACATCAGCCGTTTGATATCTGTGGCAAGATGTGTGTCCTTATGCTCGATATATTCCAGGATCGTCTTCGCTGTTACTGTATTGATCTTGTTCAGCACGTTGGCGACGGATTTAGTACCGCCGAGCGAGCTCATATTTTGACTGATCTCCGCTTCCGCGACATTCGTCAGCACTTCTTCGATTTCACTGATGAGGGCAGGCGACACTTTCCCGAGCGTTGCCATGCGCATCACGACTTCGTTGCGAAGATCATCAGCAAGTTCGTTCAGCACTTTTGCCGTCTGATCCATCGTCAAATTCGAAAGGACGAGAGCGATCGTCTGCGGATGTTCTTTGTGCAGAAAACTTGCCAGCTGCTGCGCGTCTGCTTTTTTGAGCATGCCGAAACCGGTGATATTCGTCAGCGATTTCACTTTGTCCATGACATCTTTCGCTTTGGATATCCCGAGGGAACCTTCCAGCAATCTCCGCGCCTGCTCGATACCTCCCTGGATCATATATTCCTGCGCCTTGATCAGATTATGGAACTCTTCATTCACTTCATCCAATTGCGTGGAATGTGCGCCGCGCATATTGGTGATCTCCACGGTCAGACTTTCGATCTCATCCTGGTTCAATCCGCGCATCATCTTCGTTGCTGTCTCAACATCGAGCGACATCATCAGAATGGCGGCTTTCTGTTTATTGGTAAGTACTCTGTGCTGCAGCGAATCAGTTTTCACTATTCAATCCCTTATACTTCTTCAGACAGCCATACTTTGATCAGCCGCGATGCTTCGTCCGGCTGTTTCTTCACATATTCCTGTATCTGGTTGCGCCGTTCCGCTTTCATCACCACTTCGATCGGAACTTCGTCTTCCATATTCGGGAGATGGAGCCGCTTGCTTTGCGGCGAACCTTGCCCGAGTTCACCGGAGATCTTATTTCCCCACATAACGTCTTCCGGTTCGATCACTTTGAATTTCAAACGGTTCAGCAGCGAACGGATGATGAAAATGGCTGCGCCCATTGCAAGGATCAATACTACTTTCACCGCGATATCGTTCCATTGCTGCGGTGTCTGTTCTTCCGTTATCAGCAGCTGTTCATTCATCGTGTCGAACGGCATGTTCACAACGGAGATGTCATCGTTTCTGGTCGGATTGAATCCGACGGAACTCTTCACGATCTCCGTCAGCCGGCTCATCTCATCTGCCGTGCGTCCCTTATACTCGGTATTCTTTACGCCGCCCACTTCTTTCGTCACCGCTTTATCATTCACGATTGCAGCAACAGAGAGACGTTTGATGTTGCCGACATTCTCAACGATGTGCTCCACCGTTTTACTGATCTCGTAATTTGTCACGGAATTGGAACGCGTGGAAGGTGGGAGTGAATCCCGAATGATCGTCTTCTCTTCGGTGGTCTGTTCGCTGCGGATGGAGGGATTCTCGGAATCGTACTGTTCTTGATTTCGTTCCACCTGGCGGAAGTCAAGTTCGGCATTGACCTGAACGATGGAATTTCCCATTCCAAGCGCTCCGTCCATCATTGCCTGTGCTTTATGTGCCAGATAGCTTTCCACTTTCTGCTGAAGTTCATACTGTGTGGAGGTCATTCCGGCGAGTGAGTTCGATTTATTCGTTTCGGAGAGGACATTCCCGCGCGTATCGAGGATGGTCACGTTCGATGCATCGAGTCCTTCAACGCTGCTGGCAACCAAGTGTGAGATCCCCTGCGCTGCTTCGCGTTTGAGCGGCTTGCCGGATTTCAATTTTAAAACGACGGACGCGGTCGTCTGTTTTTCATCTTCTTTGAACAATGCTTTTTCGGGAGTGACGATGTGAACGCGGACCCCTTCCACTTCGTTCAGAATGAGGATCGTTCGTGCAAGTTCCCCTTCGAGTGCACGGCGGTAGTTGATCTTCTGCACAAAGTCCGAGATACCGAGGTTCGTCCGGTCGAAGATCTCGTAGCCGATGATACTGGAGTTCGGAAGTCCTGCCGAAGCCATATCGAGACGGAGTTCATAGAGTTTATCTTTGGGAACGAGGATCGTTTTTCCATTGTCGTCCAGCATGAATGGGACTGTTTTTTCTTTCAGCACCTGGACGATCTTCGAAGCATCCTGTTCATTCAGATTGGAGAAGAGCACACCGTAGGAGGGTTTGCTGACGACATTCACGAGTGCCATAACACCGATAAAGACGGCAATGGTGACCGTACCGATGAGTACTTTTTGTGTTCCTGAAAGGCGGCGAAGAAAATCTGCAAATTGATTCATAGTTCTCTCAATAGTCCCGGATTACACTTGCGTTCTCATGATCTCGCGGTACATATCCACTGTCTTATTCCGGATCTCCATCAGAAGATCGAAACTGGTCCTTGCTTTTTCCACAGCGATCATCACTTCGTGAAGATCCTGAGCTTCGCCGGTAACAAGGTTTTCCACTGCTTTGCCCGCTTCGCTCTGCAATGAATTCACATCGCCGATCGCTTTGTTGAGCATCGCCCCGAATGAATCATTCGTCTGCTGAAGCGCCTTGTCAACCGATCTCTGGTTGATGGTGTTCTCAACATTCGGAAGAAGTGTAAGTGCCTGACTGACTTTCATGGCTACCCTTTCATATCGATAATTGTGCCGAGCTGCACCGGCTTGCTCACGCCGGAAGGAGAATATCCTCCATAGGAACGGATCGCTTCGGAATCTTTCGGGAAGAGCTCGGCGAAGAACTGCTTTTCTTCTCCCGTCACAACTTCATTCTTTTCCATCACCGGAGCGGAGTTGACCAACGATGCAAAATTTGCTTTGGGTGCGCCGGCCGGAGTCTGAGGCGACCGTTTGATCACGGAGGATGTTCGTGCGTCGGAGACCGGAAGTGTTGAAGAGATATTGGTATTCAATGAGATTGACATGATCAGATCTCCAGACTATCTTTTGCCATTGTTTTAGCAGCGTTAATCGCTGTCACATTTGCTTCGTACGAACGTGTTGCCGAGATCATATCCACCATCTCGTTCACCACATTCACGTTCGGCATCTTTACATATCCCCCTTCATCCGCATCGGGATGACTGGGATCGTACACCATCTTGAACGGCGTGCGATCGATCTCCTCATCCGCTGACACGCCGGTGGTCTGTACATCCGTACCGCGCGTGGATACTTCGGAGAATCCGATGTGGCCGCTGTCCGTTGTGTTCAATTGGAAGGATTCGGAACTGAGCATTCCGGAGAACGCATCACCGGCTTTTTCGCTCATCATAACGATCTTGCGGGCGTAGGGTCCGCCGTCTTCGGTCCTGGTTGTTTCTGCGTTTGCGATGTTCGAGGCGATCGCATTCATTTTTTTTCGCTGTGCGCTCAATCCGTGAGCACTAATGTTCAATCCTTTGAAGAATTGATCAATTTTCATATCTGTCCTCTGATACTTTTTTGGAGGCCTCGGAAGGAATCACCAAGGAGTTTAGAGACATATTTAAAGCGGATCTGGTTCTTTGCCATCTCTGCCATCTCCGTGTCGATATCCACATCGTTGATACCGCTCTTCATTTCCTCTTCACTGAACTTATCGGTGGTTACATCAACAATGGATGGTGCTGCCCCGCCGACGCCGGAGTGCGAAGAGGAAAGATCAAAATGATTTTTGTTGGTGACGGCTGTTCCGATGGAATTTTTTGCCAGCTGATCGTTCAGCGTACTTTCAAAATCCACCGCTTTCGCTTTGTAACCGGGTGTGCCGATGTTGGCGATGTTCGCCGAGATCACTTTGTGGCGAAGTGTGTATGCGTTCAGTGCGTTGGAAAGGATCGGGATCTTGGTTTCATCAAACATTGCCATAGCAAAATTCTCCTCAGATGCCTATCGGTGAATCGTTGATCTCATCATATGCTACATCATTCTTTGCTTCGTCCGCATCCTGCAGCAACGCAATCACACTGATCAATCCGGCGATCACGATCGCGCCGAATGTCAATGAACCGAGCATAAGTTTATTGTTCATACAATTACCTTTCTTTCCCATATTGCTGTGCAACTGGAGTGCCAAAAGAAAAGTGGGGAATTTGGAGGAAAAACGGAGGTGTGGAATTTTACGGAAGCTGCAGTATGGCGAATATTCGCCAGATGATAATTATTCGCCCTCGTAGTTGAACGAAACTGTCTTGGTGCAGCCGCAGGTGCAGATGAATTCGATACTTTCAATGAAATCGCCGCTGCGGTTGACGATCACTTTCGGCTCACCGGTGTGGGAGCGCGGAGAGACTGGCTGTAACTGATTCAGCTGCAGCCGTTGATAATTCTTATCCTTCAGAATATTCCCCTGAACGCTGCGGGGAGCATCCTTCATTATCAGCGACGGTGTGAATGCCGTAAATTGATCAGTGGAGAACTGCTCTGTTTGATTCATACGAACGACCTGTACAAGATTGGTAAAGGATCGATGCGATCTCATCCAACGGGACGATCGCATCAGCGATTCCATCATCTACAACTGCTTTCGGCATGCCGTAGACAACACATGATTCTTCATTCTGAGCGACAACGTATCCCCCTTTTTTCTTCAACAGCCGGAGACCTTCAAGTCCATCTTTTCCCATACCCGTCATGATCACACCAAGAATAGGTGCATTGAATGTTTCCACTGCCGAGGTCATCATGATATCTGCGCAGGGACGATATAATGTTGTCGATGGTTGATCGGAAATACGCGCAATAATTTCAGAACCGGATTTCCTGAACGTTAAATGTTTACCGCCGGGAGCGATCAGCACGATTCCTTGTTCAAGAATATCCCCCTCTTCAGCCTCTTTCACCGTCAGTTTTGCCAGCGAGTTGATCCGTTCCGCAAGCGAATGTGTAAACCGAGGGGGCATATGCTGTACGATGGCAATTCCCAACGGGAAATTCTCCGGCAGTTGCGGAAGCATATGCAGCAACGCGAACGGTCCTCCGGTCGATATCCCGAGGACCATCGCACGGAAATCCCTCCGCGAAGGTGTTTTCACCGTCCTTACCGATGCAATCGGTTTTGCACCGGTTGTCGTGGGTGACGGATTCAGCTGCGGTTTTCCCATCCGGCTGAATCGGAGCCGAAGTGTCGCACTGTTCCCGATATTCTTGATCTTTTCTATCAGTTCATCACGTTTCCCGGCGATGTTCACATTCACATAGGACATATCCTTCGGGATAAAATCCACCGCGCCGAGATTCAGCGCTTCCATAGTGGAATCCGCCCCTTCGGTGGTAAGGGAACTGAACATCAGCACCGGCAGAGGCATCTCCTTCATGATGATCTTCAATGCCGTCAGACCGTCCATTCCCGGCATTTCGATATCCATCGTCACGACCGAGGGATGGAACTTCCTGATCATGTCGATCCCTTCCTGACCATCGCGGGCTGTTGCAACTACTTTGATATCCGGATCGGCTTCGAGCATCAGCGTTATGGATTTGCGCATGAATGCCGAGTCATCAACTACGACGACGCTAATTTGTCTGTTGAGCACTGTATTCTCTCGTATATTCTTCGAGTGATTGTCTGTCCTGCACTTTGACCTTCGCCATATTCATAAATTGCCCCACATCCAGGATCATGATGACTTTCCCATCACCCATAATGGTTGATCCGGCAATTCCTTCGATCGTACCGAGGTAATCACCGAGCGATTTGATGACAACTTCCCTCTGTCCGAGCAGGGAATCGACGATGATTCCAAGACGGGTTTCTGCAAGGCCAACGACCACAATGTAGAGCCATTCCGAATTCTGCGCCCGATGATCCACAGAGAAGATCTGACCCAAACGAGCCAGCGGCATCACCGTATCACGGAGCGAGATCACTTCATATCCATGCACTGTCTTGATATCTTCCTTCCGGACCCGGACTACTTCAAGAACGGAGTTCAACGGTACGGCAAATACTTCGCCGTGCGATGTCACCAACAATCCCTGAATGATCGCCAGTGTCAGCGGAAGTTTTATGACGATGGTACTTCCCTGACCCGTCTCGGATTCGATATCGACGATCCCTTTCAGCTTGGTGATGTTCGTCTTCACCACATCCATTCCCACCCCGCGGCCGGAGACAGCCGAGACCTTTTCCGCCGTGCTGAATCCCGGCGCAAAAATCAGATTGAGGATCTCACGCTTTGTCATCTCATCCGCCTGGGCTTGAGTGATCACCCCTTTTTCCAATGCCTTTGCTTTGATCTTGTCCGGATCGATCCCTTTTCCGTCATCTGAGATAGAGATGGCGATATGATTCCCTTCATGGTCCGCTTTGACGACGATCTTTCCTTTCGGCACCTTCCCTTTCTTCACGCGTTCCTCGGGAGTTTCCACACCATGGTCCGCGGCATTGCGAAGGATATGGACGAGAGGATCGTTGATCTCTTCGATGATCGATTTATCCAGTTCCGTCTCTTCACCGTACATCTCCAGTTCGATCTCTTTTCCCAATTCACGGGAAAGATCTCGGACAAGACGGGGAAGCTTATTGAACACTTTTGCGATCTGCACCATGCGTGTTTTCATCACCGCCATCTGCAGTTCCGTTGTGATCAGATCCACCTGAGAGCTCGTATCCGCGAGATCCTTTACCAGCGGATTCCCTTCCAGGGATTCATTCATCTTGAAATTGATCTGCGACAGACGGTTTCGTCCGAGCACCAGTTCGCCGACAAGGTTCATCAATTCGTCGAGCCGCACAACATCAACGCGGATCGTTGTCTCCGCCAATTTTGATTGTGCCGGATGCTGCTGCGCATCCGTGGCTTTTTTCTCTTTCAGTTCACCGTTCTCATGGTCTTTGAGTAAAGTGGTTTCCGCTTCTTTCACTTCCGCTGAGAGCACGTGTTCCGCTGCAGGCGCGGCAGGAATATCGGCCGGTGCCGTCTGTACGGGATGTACCTGCGGGGGCATTGTTCCCGCCGCTCGTTCTGTCGCTTCGGTCGCACCGGCATCGGTCGTGATCACAACCAGACGCTCGATGATCACTTCCAGGGACATCGGTTCGGTATTCCGGCTCTCAACGCGGGCAAGCAGTTCCTTCAGCACATCGAATGCATCGAACATCACATCCATTCTGTGCCGGGTCACTTCGAGTTCCCCTTTGCGGATCTTGTTCAGCACATCCTCGAACACATGCGCCAGTTCGGTCATTTGATCGAGTCCAAGGAATCCTGACGTTCCTTTCACTGTATGCACTGCACGGAAGATCCGGTTATGCAGTTCCTTATCGGTCGGATCGTTCTCGAGTTTAAGCAGATCGGGTCCTAATTTCTCGTAGATCTCATTGGTCTCAACAATAAAACTGTCGAGTAGCTCCGCCATCTCGCCTTCGAACTGTGAAAAACCTTGCTCACTCATAATATTCTCAGTCTGAAATTATTGATTGTTGATCTGCGCAAACTGCGCGATGATATCATCAGCATCCGATTGACGCGATTCATCCTTGCTGTACTGCGCATCGGCATCGAACGACTTCTTCACGGCATCCAGCGGTTCTTCCACGACTTGACGGCCCTCATACTGACCGACAACGAACGACAACTGTGCTCGGACAGATTCGATCTGATGCCGAACACTTTCGATCTGCTGAGAGGTGATATCCTGCACCTGCAGCGCCATAGCGATATTCATGGAAAGCGAATGCACTTCGGCAAGTTCGGACGAAAGTTCTTCGAGCGACTTCACCTGCAGCGTCAGATCGGTGATATTGTTCCAATCCGTTTCAAAGGAAGTGAACTGCGCTTTCTGTTCTGCCGTGAGCACATCGATGAGTCCGGCAAGATTTTTAACGCTCACCTGTTTCTTCACGAGATCGGATTCGATCTCTTTCAATTTTCCCTGTACGTGTTCCACACGGCGTCCGATATCATCCAAAAGATTCAGGATCTCCATGGTGGCGCTTTCTGTTGCCTGGGTGACGGTGGAGAGCTGCTCCGTCGCCTTCGGGATCTTGCTGGAGGAATTTTCGACGGCATTCTTGATGTTGTCCAGCACGGGCATCAGCGAACGGAGCATATCGAGCAACTGATGCATACCTGCTTTGTTCTCACCGTTCGGTGAGAACGCCGTAATCTCTAATTGTGATATCATAGTCATACTCAAATTAAGTGTGGGTGATCATGCCTTTTCGATCGGCACAACTTTAAGGATTTGATCGATCTTTTCTTTCAATGCCAACGGTGTGAATGGTTTGATGATATAATTGTTCACGCGGGCCTGCATCGCTTCAAGCACATCCGCTTTATTGCCTCGAGTCGTGATCATCAGAATCGGCATCTCCGTGTTCGCTCCGGTCGAGCGGACAAGTTTTACCAGTTCGAGTCCGTTCATCTCAGGCATGTTCCAGTCCGAGATCAGAAAATCCGCACCCTCCGCTGTCAGTTTGGTGAACGCCTCTTTACCGTCTCCCGCTTCGATCACCGTATCATAGCCGATGGATTTGAGAGCATTGGTAACGATGCGGCGCATTGTCAGCGAATCATCGACCACCATAAATTTGATTGCCATGGAATACTCCTCTGTATATTTTTTTGTTATTCAGACCAGCTTAAATATTTTGCCACTTCGTATTGCACCTTTTCCAGACTGAACGGTTTATTCAGGAAGGAAACGACCCCCATTGAATTGCTCTCTTCCTTCAGATTCGATTCTTTCAGCGATGTAAGGATGATGATGGGAAGATCCTTGAATGTCGAATTTGTCCGGAGCGTTTTGATCAGTTCCATCCCGTCCATGTTCGGCATGTTCAGGTCGGTAATGATCAGGTCCACCGGTTCTTTGGGAAGTTTTTCGAGTGCATCCATCCCGTCCTCCGCGGTAACAACACGGAAGCCCTGCATGGACAACGATACGGAAACGAATTTTCGTACGGTCGACGAATCATCTACTACTAATATCGTATGAGTCACGGTTCTACTCCTTTTTATAGGTAATTGCCTTGGGAAAGTTGATCACTTTGAAAGCGCTGGAGATGCCGTGCAATGATTCAGCATATCCTATGAAGAGGAATCCTCCTCTGTTCAGACTGTCGTACAGATTCGACACCACCTGGATCTTCGATTTCGCATCGAAATAGATCAGAACGTTGCAGCAGAAGACGACATCAAAATTCGTCATCATCCTCATCCGCTGCTGATCGTACAGGTTCATATGATCGAATCGGACGAGTTTCCGGACGCTGTCCACCACCGTGAATCTTCCTTCACTGCTGTGGAAGTATTTCTCCAGATAGAACTTCGGCATGTTCCGCACCGAATATTCACGATACACCCCTTTACGGGCAGTGTCGACAACGGAAGGACTGATATCCGTCCCGATCACTTCCAGCTCCAAATTCGGGTATTTCGGTTTGATCTTTTCCAGAAAGATCATTGCAATTGTATGTGCCTCTTCACCGGAGGAACTGGCAGAACTCCAGATCCTCAGTTTGCTGCGGCCGGTCACGGCCTTTGCCTTCGCGATCTCAGGGATGAGGGTCTTTTCCAGGATCTCGAACTGAGGTTCGTTCCGGAAAAAATAGGTCTCATTGATGGTGATCGCGTCGAAGAGAAATTTCTTCTCATCTTCCCTGCCAATGCCGAATTTCAGGAAGTCGAGATAGTTCTCGAATTTTGCCATCTTCAGCATCTGC
>CAIVNT010000034.1 GCA_903907305.1 uncultured Ignavibacteriota bacterium | reverse complement strand
GGGACTGATGATGACTTCCGAAGGGCCGAAAGTGGTGGAATACAACTGCCGACTCGGTGATCCAGAAACACAGGTGCTGATGCCGCTGATCGACAGCGATGCGTACGATCTCTTTGCTGCATGTGCAGCCGGAACCCTTTCCTCATATCAATTGAAATTAAAAAATATCAGTGCAGTCTGTGTTGTGATGGCTTCAAAGGGATATCCCGATGAATATACAACAGGATTTGCGATCGAAGGACTGGAAACTGCCGGCTCATCTTCAGTAGTATTTCACGCGGGGACGAAGATAAATAATGGTGCGGTTGTAACTGCGGGAGGACGAGTGCTTGGTGTTACGGCAGTGGGTGATGAACTTCGGCAGACGATCGGTCGAGCATATGAAGCGGTGAAAGATATCACATATATCGGCGCGTATTTTAGACGCGATATCGGGAAAAAAGGTTTACAAAAGCAATAGTTGTAGGACACCTATACGATGTCCTATGTCTTTATCATAAGGTAGTTGGAGTCCATCTTCGAGATAGGCTTCAACTTTAAAAAGAGGAATGCAATGAATATTCTCGTCACCGGCGGAGCCGGATTTATCGGATCGAACACAGTGGATGCATTGATCACAGCCGGTCATACTGTCGTGATCGTGGATGATTTCTCCAGCGGAAAACAGGAGAATGTCAATCCGAAAACAAAAGTCTATACAATGGATATTCAGGATGCAGCGGTGGAAACTATCTTCCGCGATGAGAAGATCGAAGTGATGGTGCATTTTGCGGCACAGATGGATGTGCGTAAATCCGTTGCCGATCCGAAATTCGATGCATCGGTAAATGTGCTTGGATTCCTGAATCTGATGGAGCAGGGAAGAAAATATGGATTGAAGAAAGTTCTCTTCTCATCCACCGGCGGCGCCATCTACGGCGAACAGGATTATTTCCCGGCGGACGAACAGCATCCCATGCGGCCGTTGTCGCCCTACGGCATCACAAAGTTAGTGACAGAGAAATATCTCTTCTTCTATAAAGAGATCTACGGTATCGATCATGTGATCCTCCGTTTTGCGAATATCTACGGACCGAGACAGAATCCCCACGGCGACGCGGGCGTTGTCGCCATCTTTTCACAGAAGATGCTGAAAGGGGAACAGCCCATCATTAACGGGGACGGGAAGCAGACGCGCGATTATGTGTTCGTCGGTGATGTGGTGCAGGGCGTTCAATTGGGATTGAAATATGCAGGATCAAATATCTTTAACATCGGCACCGGGATCGAAACAGATGTGAATGAATTGTTCGGTCACATCAAAACACTGACCGGTTCGAAGTGCGAAGAGAAACATATCCCCGCAAAAGCGGGAGAACAGATGCGGAGTGTGATCACATCCAAAAAGATCAATGAGATGCTGGGATGGAAGCCGACAGTTTCGCTTGAAGAAGGACTGAAAAAGACGGTTGAGTTCTTTAAAGGAAAAAACTTACGGAAATTATCAATTGATAGTTGATAGTTGATAGTGGATAATTGAGAATGTAGAATGCAGAATGGAACGTTGAAGAGAGAAAATAGAGATCAGTTAACAGACAATAGCTAACGGCTAACAGCCAATGCCTAACAGCTTTACTTAATGATCAAGACAATCGACATACAAAAACTTCTCGCAGGTGACCGACGTACGGTCGCCCGTTCCATTTCGTTCGTGGAGAATGAGAACACCGGTGCGGAGCAGTTCCTTTCGGAATTGTTTAAGCATACGGGCAAAGCATACCGCATCGGAATCACCGGACCTCCCGGCGCAGGGAAAAGCACGCTGACGAACAAACTTGCAAAGTATTATCGTTCGCAGGATCTGAAAGTGGGGATCATCGCAGTCGATCCGACGAGTCCGTTCACCGGCGGTGCACTGCTCGGCGACCGAGTACGAATGAGCGAAGTGGAGATGGATGAGGGAGTATTTATCCGCTCGATGGCGAGCCGCGGTTCACTGGGAGGACTGAGCAAGAAGACGCGGGAAGCTGCAGATATTCTCGATGCGGCCGGATTCAATATCATCCTTTTTGAAACAGTGGGTGTCGGTCAATCCGAATTGGATATTGCCGGTGCTGCGGATACGACAGTGGTCGTTCTCGTTCCCGAATCGGGGGACGGCATTCAGGCGATGAAAGCGGGATTGATGGAGATCGCAGATTTCTTTGTAATGAACAAATCGGACCGGCCGGGTGCGGACCAGGCGGTCATGTCCATTAAAATGATCCTGGGATTCCGTCCGCATGATGAACATTCGTGGATGGCGGATGTGGTGAAAACGACTGCGAGCGAAGGGAAAGGAATCGACCTGATCGCATCGGAAATCGCGAGGCACAAAGAATATCTTAAACAATCCGGAACATTTGAAAAACGCCGTGCAGGTCAATTGAGATCACGCATAGAAGAGATCATCCGCGATAAATTCACCATGACATTCTGGAATGCCGAACGCAAACAGATCCTGGATGCCGGTATTACCGACATCATGTCCCGAAACAATACACCGTATCATCTTTCCGAACTGCTGCTCAAATCATAATACAACTCTATGAAGAATACATTTCTGCTGCTGTGCATTTCCATGCTCGCACTTGCCGGTTGTTCTCCCCGCATCAATCAGGAAAATCTGATGAAGAACCGGTCGGATTTCAATTCCGTGGTCATCCGTTCCTGGGATGAACAGATGCTGCTGAATCTTGTACGGATGCGGTACCGCGACAATCCGATGTTCCTTGAAATCGGAAATGTTATCTCCACCCAAAGTTCGAAGACTGCGGGTGGAATCAATACGTCAATGGACTTTAACGGAAACGGCGGCGCAGGGATCGGACTGAACGGCGAGCGCTCCATTACGCCTACCATTACCTATGTTCCTCTGCAGGGGGAAGAATTTGCAAAACGTCTTCTCACGCCCGTGACACCATCGACGATCTTTTTATTATCGCAGTCCGGCTGGAGTCTTGAACGATTGATGCTCTGCTGCGTTCAACAGGCGAACAGTGTAAAGAATGCCGTTACCGCATCCGGACCGACGCCGGAAATTGCGCCGAGCTACGAACCATTCCAAAAGCTGGTCGATGCGCTGAAGATACTCCATAAGGACAGACTGCTGCAGATAGAAATGGAGAAGGACGGACAGTCATTTATGCTTTATATGATCCATTCGGGTGACACGAAAAGCGATTCTGCCATCGGCATATTAAAAGAACAACTCGGACTGGATAAATCCAAAGATGTCTTCAAAGTAACAGCAAAACGTATCGCCTCGGGCAATGACGAGATCGCATTGACCGGACGTTCACTTCTTTCTGTGATGTTCTATCTCTCTCAGTCTGTTGAAGTGCCGAAACAGCATCAGGAACAAGGGAAAGTGACAGTAACCAAATACGAGGACGGGCGGACTTTCGATTGGAATCTCATGCTGGGGAGAGTGATGAGGATACAGACTGCAGAAAAAGAGCCTGAGGATGCATCCGTGAAGGTCCGTTACCGCGATGCATGGTTCTTTATTGCGGACAATGATCTTACATCGAAGACAACATTCAATCTGCTGTCTTTCCTTTTCAATCTGCAGGCGGCGAATAGGAACGGGATGGATCCGGTGCTGACATACCCTGTGCGGTAACAGGCTGAGTATCAGACGGAATATTGTCAATGCTCCATAGCGAACCGCTCACTCAAAGTGAACGGTTCGCTGGTTTTAAATAAACGGGACGGTCAGGAGACCGACACTACATTTCTCTCTTTGTTCATTTCTTCATTCAGTGCACTTCTTTGTGCCTGCCCGCCGTCTTTCTTGACCGCCGGTTCTTTGGCGGTTTGGCGGGACTTTGTGTGAAAAAATACCCGTGTTCTATTTGT
>CAIVNT010000033.1 GCA_903907305.1 uncultured Ignavibacteriota bacterium | reverse complement strand
CTTAATTTCCATTGTTATTATTATTATTATTTTAAATATTTTAGCTAATTTTTGTATTATTATTTTTACTATTAGGCGAAGATTATTAAATAACTCTTTTGCTGGGAGATAAGCTAATTTATTCACTATTATTCGGTATTTTCTATTAGCTTTTTTTTGATGTTAAATTTTACGGATCGTTTTTCGTTAAACCTATACCCGGTTTCCAATAGGATTATTAAATATCATTGCTACACTGAGCGTAATCCATCTGCGCTCCTGCAGGGAAGTGTGACAATTCAAGTGAAGCATGCCTCGACTTCCCTCGCACGACAAGACATTGGTTTTTTTGAGACCAATCCTGCATATTTTGATGAATTACGAATGGAAAAGCTCAACTTTAACCAATCTTCAATTGAAATCAGGACAAATATGTCGTACTATGATGAAACAAAACCTCATACCATATGCCGCTGACATTAGATACCTATAAACAGATATTCCACCACCTTCAGGATTTTGCATTCATTATTGATGAATCTTCCAGTATTGTTGAATTAAATGCAAGCGCCGCTTCACGAAAATTTTCACAGACAAAATTGTCTGCATGTTTTTCCGATGCGGGGCTTGAACTCTATGAACGTAGTTTGAAGAATCCGCCGATGACATTCCGTGCGGATTTTTTCGTTTCGCCAAAAGAGAGATTCTTTACGGAAGTCTCTGTGTCCCCAATAACCGGCTCTAAGTCCGCGCAATTGCTTGTTGTCATCCGCGATATTACTGCACAGCACGAAAAAGAACTTGAACTGATCCGTTTCTCAGAAGTGATCCATCAAACAGTAAATCCGATCCAGATCACGAGTTCAGAAGGAAAGATGATCTACGTGAATCCGGCATTTGAACACATAACCGGATATTCGCGTGAAGAGCTGATCGGCCAGAATCCGAACAAACTGAATAGCGGCAAACACGGAAAAGATTTTTGGAAAAAAGTATGGCTGAAGATCAACTCAGGGCAGCAGTGGGTTGGACAGATACAAAACAGAAAGAAGAACGGCGAACTGTTCTATTCCGAACTTGTGATCTCGCCGATTGTTGACGAAAACAGGTCGGTGATAGGATTCCTGGGAGCCCACCGGGATATTACAGAACAAAAGATCCTCGAGCGGCAGGTGGTCCGTTCACAGAAAATGGAAACGTTCGGAACGCTCGCGGCGGGAATTGCACACGAAGTAGGCAATCCGCTAACATCCATCTCGTCGTTGGTGCAGGTCGTTCAGCGTCAAACCCAGGATGATTTTGTACAGGAAAAACTTGAGCTTGTTAAGAATCAGATCAACCGCATTGCGAAGATCATTCGCGAACTGGTAGATTTTTCACGTCCTTCGACTCATGAAGTAAAAGAAGTCAGCATCAATTTGGTTGTGCGAGAAGCTTTGAATATTGTTCAATACGGGAAAAAAGCGCGCTCGATCAAATTCAATGTGGCATTGGAAGAGAATTTAGCCTTCGTCCTTGCTGTTCATGATCAGGTGCTGCAGGTCTTTCTCAATATCCTGATGAACGCAGTTGATGCAAGTATGGGAAATCCGGACTCATCAATCTCAATCTTGACAAAACAATCAGATGAAAGAGTCGAAATTACCATATCAGATAATGGCACGGGAATTGCCGAACATCACTTAGGAAAAGTGTTCGATCCATTTTTTACAACAAAAGAGGTCGGCAAGGGAACAGGTTTGGGACTCTGGGTGAGTTTGGGTATTATCAGAAACTTTGGCGGAGATATTCACGTGGAAAGTGAATTGGGTAAGGGAACAACATTCAATGTTCGACTGCCAAAAAAGGGAGAGTAAATGAAGAAAAAGATTCTTGTCGTTGATGACGAAGAGATCATTCGTGATTCCATAAGTTTTATTCTTGAAAAAGAAGGATATATGGTGCGGAAAGCGGAGAACGGCGCCGTTGCATTAAAAGTGATGAGTGAGTTCATGTTCGATCTGGTGATCACCGATATTGAGATGCCTGAACTGCGTGGTCCGGAACTGTTGGAGAAGATCTCTGAGCGATTCCCACAGACATTTGTGATCATTATAACTGCGTATGCATCAATCGAAACAGCAATCGCAGCGATCCGCAAAGGTGCGTATGATTATCTTCTGAAACCGATCGAATTTGACGATCTGTTGTTCAGGATCAAGAAATTATTCGAGTATAAAGAACTCGTTATGGAAAACACCCTGCTCCGGCAGGAGGTAAACCGTAAGTTTGACTTTTCCTCGATCATCGGGCAAAGTGAAGCGATGAAGAGGATCTTTATGGATATCCAAAAGGTTGCACCGACTGACGGAACAGTGTTAATTACCGGTAAGAGCGGTACGGGAAAAGAACTTGTTGCGCGTGCGATCCATACACACAGCAAGCGGGGAAGCAAACGGTTCCACGCCATCAACTGCGGTGCGATCGTTGAGACATTATTTGAAAGTGAATTGTTCGGACACAAAAAAGGATCCTTCACCGGTGCGACGAGCGATAAGGACGGTGCGTTCAAAGCTGCTGAAGGCGGAACACTTTTGCTGGACGAAATCAGTGAAATGCCGCTCCACCTGCAGCCGAAACTGCTGCGCGCACTCGAACAGAGGGAAATTACACCGGTAGGAAGCAATGATACACTGCCGATCAATGTTCGCATTGTCGCCGCAACGAACCGCAATTTGAAAGAAGAGATCGCCAAAGGAAAATTCCGGGAAGATCTGTTCTACCGCCTGAATGTGGTAGAGATTCATCTGCCGGAATTGAGTGAACGTTCAGAGGATATTCCGCTTCTCGTCAACTCATTCATCTCTAAATTCCGCGTTGAGATGGGAAAAGGGATCAAAGGGATCTCCAATCAGGCGATGAGCGCGTTGGTGAATCATCAGTGGAAAGGCCAGATACGTGAACTGCAAAATATCGTTGAACGCGCGATGATCTTCTGCGATGCCGACACGATCGATGTTCAGCATCTACCGGAAGAACTTCAGGCGAGTGCACAGATCTCTGTGATCGACTATTCATCACAATCACTCAAGGATGCCGTTCACATGTTCGAACGGCGCTATATAGAGCAGAAACTGAAACATCACGGCGGAGATAAGGATAAAGTAGCGAAGGATCTGGGACTCAGTCTTTCTACATTGTATCGAAAGTTTGAAGAACTGGGAATTCCGCTGAAAGAGAAATAGCACTTTGATCACAAAAAAAGCCGTTGGATCAATCCTCCAACGGCATTTTCATTTTAAATTCTTTCATGCGTTAGAATTCTGCGCTGACTCCGATGGAAGGAAGAAGTGCAATTCCACCTTCAGGCTGCTTCACAGTCTTTGTCCGTTCATCGAAAATAGGCACATCGACTGCTTTTCGATTGTATACATTCTGGACATCGATATAGGTGATAAGATTCCATTTCTCGAAGTTCCATCGACGGTCGATCCTGACATCAAGACTGTGATTTGCTCCGATGCGAACCGTGTTATACGCTGAGATATTCTGACTGCCGTTCGGATTGTATGGAGTGTACGGCCGGCCCGTTGCAAATCTGAATTTACTGCTGAATTCCCAATATTCATTCAGGATATAGCCTCCTCCGAGATTGATGATCCACCGCTGATCGTAGGCACTGGATCTCGAAACACCGTCCAACGCTCTGAATTTTGTCTCATTCCAACTGATGCTGACGAGCCCGTAACACGGCACTTCGGAAAGTTTTTTCTGAAGAAATAGTTCCAGTCCATGCGCCTGTCCGCTCCCGGCACTGATAAGTGGATCAAGTCCGAACGAAGCATACCCGTCCTGAGAGCCGCCGAAGCCTGCTCCGGTATTTGCCAGCACAAGATACGGTCGCGCGGTGCTTGCAGGATAATCGGAATACTCTTTCACATATCCTTCGAGACTGATTTTCACATCCGACCGCAGGAGATATTCCGTTCCAACAACATATTGTGTGACAGCGATATACTTCAGATTACGATTGACGGGATTGGCGACCAGCCAGATGTACGACGGAGCCTGATGATATTGTCCGATGCTGCCGGTGAGAGTGAATACTTGCGTTGGTGCATACGAAATGGAGAATCGGGGAGAGAAAGAGAAATTGTCATTGATCAAGTTGAAATAATCTAGGCGTGCACCGAATGTCATTTGGATATTTGAAGCAAGGGACTGTGACCATTGAGCATAGAGTGCAGATTTTATTGCCGTTGTATCTAATGTTGAATTCACAGATAACTGCTGTCCAAAATTCGTCCAAAAAGGGATGGGAAGAATGATGTTGGAGATAAAGTCCACAAATTTCCCTTGAATGCCGAATGAGATCTCGGAAGACTTATTCAGTTGAAGAACGAGAT
>CAIVNT010000032.1 GCA_903907305.1 uncultured Ignavibacteriota bacterium | reverse complement strand
GATTGATCGGAACGCATTATTATGCAGCATATGAAGTTCCCGGCAGGTACAGCGCATACACCCTCTATATCAATGAAGATTATGCGAACATGAAAGGCTTCGAACTCAATCTGGGATTGCGTCCCACAAAGAACATCTCCGGCGATTTGACCTACACGTATTCCGTTGCAAAAGGAAATGCTTCTACAGAAGTAGAGAACTACGGCCGGCCCGTGAAATCCACCATCCTTACCTATCTAGATTTTGACAAAACGCATGTATTCAATGCATCAATGACGTATTCCTTCCCTTCGGATGAAGAGAATAGCTTCCTTTCAAATGTCGACATCACATTTCTGGCGAAAGCGAGTTCCGGGTATCCATACACACCCGGCGGAAGAGACGTCGGATTTGTCGTGAATAATTCACTGCGCATGCCGGGAACGTATTCTCTCGATCTTGAGATCGGGAAAGATATCGTCATGAAAGGATATCCGGTATTCCGCATCTTCATTGAAGGGGTCAACATCACAAATCACAAGAATATCCTGTATGTCTATACGGACACCGGTGATCCGGATATCACATTCAACGGAAGCACCTCCAGAGAATATCAGAAGGATCCGTCAAACTACGGCGCGCCCCGTATCATCCGTTTTGGAACTGCCATCAAATTTTGAGAGACGTTATGAAAAAATTCATTTTCCTGATCTGCTTCACTCCTCTCATCCTTAACACACAGGTAAAACCGAAAGCGATCGAACAGATCGAGCGGTCAATGGGATTGGAAAAATCTTCCGGCATAACCGACCGAGCTGCGGGCACGCACAATGCCAGTAATATAGGTCTGTTCTTTGAGAATAGAGGAAAACTATATCCCCGCCGGCTTTCTCAAGGACCGTCCGGTGAATACCCGATTAACAGCGGAAAGCATTACATCTACCGCAGCAATCCGATTGTCGGTATTCCCGGAAACGTTGTTCAGGGGCGATATACGACCAACGAAGAATGGGAAGCGGTTGGTGGTTATCAGGCTGCCGGTTCTGCAAAGATCGCCTTCAGCGATAATCCTTCCACGTGGCCTGTCGGTGGATGGCCGGTGAAGGACGCACTCGGGAATCCGATCCTCAAATCGGATCAGGATAGTTACTGTGTTTATGATGATGCGAATAATCAACGCGGCGCTCTCGGCATCCGTATCATTCAAACGGGATATACGTACGGATTAAAGAACATTCAGAATATTATCTTTTTCAAATTTCAGATTGTCACCACAAAGAGTGCAACATTGAACAACCTCTATTTCAGTCTCTATGCGGATATCGATGTCGGCGATGCCAGCGGCGGAGATCCGGAGTATGCTGATGATAAATTCAATTTCGACAGATCGAAAAATTTCCTCACGTTCTTTGATGACGGTATCACCACGGAATGGGCGGACGGAAAAACCGGGCATTTCGGTGTAGCATTCTTACAGACGCCCAAAGTGAACGGTGTTGAACTTGGCGTAACTGACATGCACTACAATCTTTATAACGATGATAAGGATCAGGATACGATCCAATACGGCATCATGTCCAGCGCTGCAACGCTCTATAATTCAGCGGACAAGAACAGATATTTCCATCTCGGTTCCAACGCAGGGCTGCACTATGATGATCCGAATACATTGCCTCCCAATGGCGATGATATCGTCGGAAATCTTGCATCAGGACCATATACATTAGCACCGGGGGACACTCTCACATTCGTGACGGCATTCCTTGGAGGGACCGATTCCACCGATATTAAAAAGACCTATGCTGAGGCATTGAAAGTATTTCTGAATAATTTTGAAGCGGCAAAACCGCCGACATCACCAAAACTGACCTCCGTTGCAGGCAATAGACGGGTCACATTATTTTGGGATGATAAAGCAGAATCATCGCGCGATTCGTATTCGGGACAATATGACTTTGAAGGATATCGTCTCTATCGCAGTGTAGACAAGGGCATTCACTGGACACCGCTGGCGGACTATGATGTTGTGAACGAAATTGGTTTGGATAAAGGTTTGCGGTACAGTTTCACCGATTCCACTGTAACGAACGGCATTGAATATTGGTATACCATCACTTCATTCGACCGAG
>CAIVNT010000031.1 GCA_903907305.1 uncultured Ignavibacteriota bacterium | reverse complement strand
GTCATCAGAGAAAATTAAAATTCCCTCATGCACCTGAAAAAGTGTCGCAACCTCTTGACAACTCTGTATAATTCCGTATATTAGTAGAGAAAATTGAGTGTCAAAACGACCGTACGACGTTCTTTGATACCACAACAAGAGACAACCATCATCACTGAATGAATGAAAACGCGGGGACGAATGATGATGATGGAAAATATTTTCAAACAAACTGTGAAAGGTAACCAAAAATATATTTTTTGGTACTCTTTTGAATGGATGTAGCATTAGTCTACAACGTGAAGAAGGAAGAGAGCACGGACGCTGCAGCAACCGCTCAACCTTCGAGTCCTGAACAACACGCGACTCACACACAAACTCAACTCTCACCTAGCGCTGACGCATTTGCGGAATGGGATACGATCGAAACGATCCATGCCGTTCGCGATGCTCTATCACTCCGTCATTCCGTTACGTTGATCGAAGCCGATGAACAGTCGTTTGAAAAATTACGTTCATCGCGTCCGGACATTGTGTTCAATATCGCTGAGGGCAGATTCGGTGCTTCACGTGAAGCTCAGATCCCGGCGATGCTCGAAATGCTGAACATCCCTTACACAGGATCCGATCCGCTCACGCTCGGCATCTGTCTAGATAAGTCCCGCGCCAAAGAGATACTTTCGTATTATAACATCGCCAATCCAAAATTCGCCGTTATCTCATCCCTCACTGAATTGCTATCACTCGAGTTTCCCGTTCCCGCAATGGTAAAACCATTGTTTGAAGGTTCGAGCAAAGGGATATTCGATTCTTCTCTTGTACATTCTGCAAAAGAATTGACCGATCAGGTGACGAAAGTAATTGAAGAATACGGTCAACCAGCGCTGATTGAAGAATTCCTTCCCGGAAGAGAATTTACCGTTGCGATGCTGGGGAATGGCAAGGACCTAAGAGTGCTTCCGATCGTTGAGATAAAATTCGATTCGCTTCCGCAGGGGGTCAATCCGATCTATTCGTACGAAGCAAAATGGATATGGGATCAATCCTCGAATCCTTTGGAAATCTTTGAATGTCCCGCAACAGTGGACGACAGCCTTAAAACGGCTATAGAAGAACTTTGCAGCAATTCGTATAACGCCCTTCGATGCCGTGACTGGTCAAGGATCGATGTCCGTCTCGACAAAAATGGCAGACCCAATATCATTGAAATCAATCCTTTGCCTGGAATCCTCCCTAAAATTGCTGATAATTCCTGTTATCCGAAAGCGGCAAGAATGGCAGGTCTCAACTACAACGAAATGCTGAATGCCGTGCTCGACGCCGGATTGAAACGGTATACTCTATTATAATGTCGAATCCGATCCACATAGCGATTATCTATAACGAACCTACGATCGAGACTGACAAGGGCCGCGAATTTGCTATTGACGCCGGTGTTGATCATTTGACAAAGACCGGATGGGTCTCCGCTGCGCGTGCAGAAGGGAAGATCGATCTTTCCGAAGTTGGCGTTATCGAAGAGAAAGAAGATATTCAAGTTGGTTTGCGCGCTCTCGGTTATGAAACATCCATCTTTAATATGTCGGATGATCTCGATCGATTTCTGGGATATCTGAAAGCAATGCAGCCGGATGTGATCTTTAATATGGTAGAGAGTCTCGGAGATGATGCCATCCACGAAATGCATGTTGCCGGCATCTACGAATTGTTGGATATCGCTTATACCGGCTCTGGTCCATGGACACTTGGTACCTGCCTGAATAAAGCGCGCACAAAGGAAAGTCTGCTCTATAATAATATCCCAACCGCTAAATTCATGCTGGTGAAGAATGCGGACGATCTAAAAAAAGAAAATTTTACCCTCACGTTTCCGATCATCGTTAAGCCGAGCGCTGAAGATGCGAGCGTGGGGATCGATAATAAGTCCATCGTTTCATCCTTTATCGAACTGCAGGAACGCGTCGCTTTCATTGTGAAGAAATTCAAAGAAGCGGCAATTGTCGAGGAATATATTGAGGGACGGGAACTGAATGTGGCGATTATGGGGAATAACCCTCCTATAGTTCTGCCGATCTCCGAGATCGATTTTTCCGGACTACCGGATAATTATCCAAAGATCGTCACGTATGATGCAAAGTGGATGGATGGAACCAAGGAATACGAAGGGACAAAAGGGGTATGTCCCGCAGAACTTCCTGCAGAGGTGGAGAACGAAGTGAAAGATGTGGCCCTCCGCGCATATAAATTGATGGGATGCAGAGATTATGCCCGTATTGACATCCGGCTTTCGAAAAATATGAAGCCGTTTGTGCTGGAAGTGAATCCGAATCCGGATCTGTCGAGTGATGCAGGTTTTTTCCGGTCGATACGGACAAGCGGTTTGACGTATGCTGAAGGGATCGGTAAGATCGTCGGATATGCCGTTGAGCGGAGAGCCGGAAAGAAGAAGTGATGCTTGTACGAAGGACGGAACGGCAGGATGTTGAGGCAATACGGTCTATTGTGATCGCTACGGAAGTGTTCAGTGAAGAAGAGGTAGGGATCGCTGTAGAACTATTGGAGATCTACCTGAACGATCCGGAGCAAAAAGATTACGAGATTTTTTCGTATGTGGGTGGAGAGGGAACTGTGCTCGGATATATCTGTATCGGACCGACACCGGCGACTGTTGCAACCTACGATCTCTATTGGATAGCGGTCGATCCGAGAACGCACAGCAAGGGGATCGGAACAGTGCTGTTGAATTATGTTGAGGATATACTGAGACAAAAGGGGGGGAGATTACTGATCGCTGAAACCTCCTCAACATCGAAATATGATAATACGCGTGAATTCTACGAACGAAAGAAATTCCAGAAACTTGCACACATAAAAGAGTATTACAAACCGAACGATGACCTGGTCATCTACGGAAAGTATCTGTAACAACGATAGTCATGCTGAGCCGGTTCAATGGATGTGTGATTGGATTCGAACCGAAGCGAAAAAAATTGATTTTTTAATTCATATTTACTCACAACAGAAGGCACTATTTTATGGAACTCTGGCAGGAAATGCTAAGAGCGAGCGTTGACAGCGGTAAAGATCTCGTGGATAGATTCGGATTTGATAAAGAACTTGCGGATAAACTCAACTCACTGTTCCACATCCGCGTGAATCCATATTATCTGAGTTTGATCCGGTACCCCGGTGATCCTATCTGGCTGCAATGCATTCCGGACGCGAAAGAATTGGAAGAGGATGGCTTTCCGGACGATCCGTTGAATGAAGATGCGCACAGCCCTGTTCCGAGCATCACGCACCGTTATCCGGACCGCGTGCTGTTCCTGACAACGAGCCAGTGTTCCATGTATTGCCGCTTCTGCACACGTAAACGCAAGGTCGGCGATTCCGGTAAGATTAGTATGAAATATATTCAGACCGGTCTCGACTATATTGCTGCGCATCCTGAGATCCGCGACGTGATCCTTTCGGGGGGCGATCCTCTGATGCTGACCGATGTGATGCTGGAAAAAGTGGTCGCCGGACTCCGTGCGATACCGCATGTGGAGATCATCCGTCTCGGCACGAAGATGCCGTGCGTCTTGCCGCAGCGCATCACGCCTGATCTGGTGAACATGCTGAAGAAGTATCATCCTGTCTATGTGAACACACATTTCAACCATCCGTGGGAGATCACACCCGAAGCGAAACGCGCATGCGAAATGCTTGCGGATGCCGGTATCCCTGTCGGAAACCAGGCAGTGCTGATGAAAGGGATCAATGACGATCCGGATGTGATGCTGGAACTGATGCGCAAATTGCTGGCAATCCGTGTTCGTCCATATTATCTTTATCAGGCGGATATCACGAAAGGCGCGAACCATTTTAGAACACCGGTCAGCGTCGGTCTGGAGATTATGGACAAACTGCGCGGTCATACATCCGGTCTTGCAATTCCGGCGTATGTGATCGATGCTCCCGGCGGCGGCGGAAAGATTCCGATCCTTCCGCAATATGTGCTGGGACGTAACGGCAACAATATCATTATGCGTAATTTCAAGTACGAGATCTACGAATATCCGGATGTTGAGGAGGAGGAAAAGAAAGTCTCCGCCGATCAGCAACAGATCGAGAAGAAGTATCTGCGGAAACGGAAGAGTGTACAGCGAAAGAAGACATACAAAAAGGAAAAAGCGGAAGTCTCCGCATAACATCTGCCGAAGTCCCGCCCCGTGCGGGACTTTGTGTTTTATACCGGTCCGGTCATGACAAAAAGCAATTTGTATCTATCGCTATTCGGATACTGCATCCTGGCATATATTCTTGTTCAGGTGCCGTTCCACTTATACACTCCCACAAGAGCGTTCGATCTGCCGAATCTTCTCTGGTTGACACATCTGATCCTTCTGTATATTCATGAGGCGGGACATTTTCTCTTTTCCATTTTTGGAAGGACGATCATGATTATGGGAGGATCACTCAATCAGATCCTTGCTCCGGCAGTGTGGTATGTCGTTGCAAAACGTGAAGGATCGGCATTGTCAAATGTCGCGATCTTCTTCACGGGAGTAAGTATCGCGGATGTAAGTGTGTATGTGAAGGATGGGGGGATGCTGGTGCTTCCGCTGATCGGGGGATTAAGCAAAACGCATCACGACTGGGCAAATCTTTTGAATGAATGGGGGATGATCGAATACGGGTCAATGATCGGTGAATTGATGTACTGGTGTGGTTTCCTGCTGTCGGTCTATGGTATCTATTCCGGTGTCCGGCAGGCACTTACACTGTACCGGCGGACTTCGGAATGACATTCAAGGGTGATTTTCCCTTTCTAACGTACCGCAGGATACCGGAAGATGATGCCCCTGGCGATACATACAGATCAGAATATCTTTACCCACCGTGTAAACAACACAGAGAACTTTCAGTTTCAGCGGACGATCTCCAGTTCAGCAAGTAATTTTGAATCGATTGATTTCACTTGGGACAGTTCGAGCGTCTTGGCATTGAACTCTGCTTCAATACGTTCGTCAGTTTTGTAACGGACTTCAATAATCACATTATTGTCGTGCGCTGTCATTGTAACTTTTTCAAATGATTCTGTAGAAATTCCAGTGTCGACGACATCCTTTTTCTGAAAAGAAAAGTCTTTATTCAGCTTGAGCAGCATCAGATTCTCATTCTGGATGTAGCAAACATATGAAAAATCGCCGTTTTTAACATTATTCAGGTATTGAATAGGTGATGTTCCTAATGTTGCGGTGATCAGGACGGCCAGTAATGTGTTCATGATACATTCTCCTTGTTGGTAATACTCTATACGATGCATACAGTATGCCAAAGTTATTCCTCCGCAGCGTATTTTTACCTCAACGAAATTCTTCATATCTTCTTTTGTGAAAATTCCTCAGGAAAAAATTGACGAGATCCGCGCCGCCTCCGATGTTGTGGATGTCATTTCC
>CAIVNT010000030.1 GCA_903907305.1 uncultured Ignavibacteriota bacterium | reverse complement strand
GGTTTCAGGAAATAAAAAAAATACAATCGAAGAAAGGGTCACGATCATGGCAGCACCGAAACATAAATTTCAAATGTATAAAAAACTTCAGGCTGAGACTCAGCAGATCTATGCAGAAGCAAAAAAAGCGGCCGAAACGCTCAATATGCCGGCGGAATTAAAAGGAGCCATAGGACTTACCGGCGCAATCTCCGGATGTCCGGCCCCGCTGCGCGAAGATCTTGAAAAAGTGATTCAAACGGAATCGAAGAAGGTCGTTCCGCTGGGATATTATGTCGATCAGATCCGTGAGATCGTGAAGGATGTCTACGGCGACGATTATGATGCCGCCCCGGTCAGCACCTGCGAGGCAGGATTGTGGGTTTCAATCGATTCACTTATGACTCCTCCGATGCAGGGACGCGGCGATAACTACCGTACTCGCTACATCCTCCCTATGGAACGGCACATCCACCATCACGGCGGTTATGGACGTCCATTTCCGCCGAAGTACAAGGATATCCTTGCGGATCGCGGAAGCACATCCGGCGAACTCGGGTTCTCCGGTAAACGTCAGAATAATCTCGATACGGTCTATGTGCCGTTGGAAGGTGCGGAATATCCGGTGCATGGTATTAAATATCATCCCGTTCCGCTGTTGAAAAATGTAAAAGTGAAAGAATCGCTCGACGGAATGCGCACGGCCGCACAACGGAACGAAACGCTTCTCTCCGGATTCTCATCCCTCGGTTACGATACTCCCGGCTACGGTTACGGCGACAGGGACAGCGATGGAACGCCAAACCTTTCGAAAGGGATCGCAAAGCTGGCAAAAGAATACAATGTACCCTACGTTATCGACAATGCCTGGGGTTTGCCGCTCGTCGGAACGAGCATTAAAAAAATCGGCGCCGATGTGATGATCTATAGCATCGACAAAGCACCGAGTTTTCCGCACGGCGGATTGATCATCGGAAAAGAGGATGCGATGGTGCCCATACGGAGAGCGCTCGGCCTTCATGGAAACCGGTATGGTACAACCGGTTCGTACGGCAAAGCGGCGTATGTAACGTTCGATCCGGGAAAAGAATCACTTTCCGGAATGGTTGCCGCATTGAAACTTCTCCGCGACAATCCGAAGAATGTTACGAAGACGGTCGATGATCTGTATGAAGTGGTCGTTGCAGAATTTGCAAAGATCGATCCGCGCATCAAATCGTTCTTCAAGATCATCAAAAGCTACAACAGCTGCGCCGTTGAGATCAACTACGAAGAGAGCTGGAAGAGCGGAAAGCTCGGTATCCCGATCTTCTCTATCGAGGATATGTATGCGGGTTCGAACCTGCTCCAGGACGGATGTTCGCAAATGGGGATTATTCCAACGATCTCGTACGATGCGAATATCTTCATCTCACCGGGACTTGGAACATCCGATAACCAAGGGCAACTCGTGCAGGAACGGGCGCAAATGGTCGTTCGCGGTCTCGTGATGCTGATGGAGATCATCTGTGAACATTCCGGAATGTACGAACAATAGCGTATAAGGTACTCTCCATTTATACATGCGGTCATGTCGAGCGGGTCCCGATTGAATGTTCATCGGGACGTGCCGCAGAAAAGATAGCCATCCCGAGCAAGTGAGTCCGTTTGTTTGGACGAGGGTGCCGAAGCAATCTTCTTACAATGAATTAAAATCAAGGATTGTCTTGCAATGACATGATCTTGAATATTGCAAAGGTCTCTGAGATATACTACCGATGTCTTTGAACATCATAAAAATAAATAACGATGATGGAAAATAGTACGGCTTTCGATAAGATCATGGACGGTCTCGATATCGAGACATACCTTGTCTGCAGCACCGTGCAGGAAGGGAAACGCCTTGCGCTGCAGCTGGGGAAAGAGATGAACCTCGGCGATGTGGATATCATGTTCGAGGAATTCGACGGATACGGAATGCGGGTCCGCCTTCGAAAATATATCTACAAACCCGGGAATGCTTATCGCTGGCTGAAATAATATACAGGTGACATCTGAAACATAGGTTGTCCATTGTCATTCTGAACGAAGCGAAGAATCCAGTTTCTTTTCTCTTCAGTTTGTTCGGCGTAAGAATGATCGTGTCTTGTCATCACTAAATGAAGTGACGGATCCAGTTTCTGGATTCTTCAGTCGCTTCGCTCCTTCAGAATGACTGTTGCTTTGTCATCCTGACATTGATGTGAGATGTTTCAGATATCTCTACAGATTACTTCATGTTCTGAATGGAGGTCGATATGTTCAGACGATATTCAGTAGAAAATAATAAGATTATTGAATCAGATTCCGGTCAGGAATAGTTGATGTTGTATTGTAATCCGGACGAGAATGAAAGACGGAAGCTGATCGATGAATTGGCCATCAATGAACATTCGCTAAATTCGGCAAAGGATCCCGATGAATTGGAATATAAGATCAATGCGTCGATGGAGAACAGCTATCTGATCAATCTCTTCACCCTGGAAAAGAGCCTGGTGTACTACCTGAATTCGATCAATTCTAATGGAGTTCTGATCGATAAATTAAAACTTGGCGGGGCGAAAATAGGATTCTCCACCGACGAAGTAGAATTTCTTGATGATATGATGATCGAAAATAACCAGTGTTATCGTCAGGCGGAGATCTATTCGAACATCCTTGCCAGCCTGATGGATGCCCGTGCCTCCATTGTGGGAAATAATCTTAACGTGCTGATGAAAACACTGAATATCATCACCATCGCGATCATGGTGCCGACCTTTGTTGTCAGCGCGTTTTCGATGAATGTTACAATACCGCTGCAGCAGCACCAGTATGCTTTTTGGTTCATCATAGGCATGGCAGGTCTTTCCGTAGCAATAGTCACATACGTATGGAAGCATAAAAAATGGTAACAGAAAAAGTTCAACCGAAAAAAATTCTATGTGTGCCGCTCGATCCTGTGCATGATGTCGGCATAAAGTTGATCAATGCCGAATTAGTGAAGCATGGACACATCACGGAACTTCTTGCGCCCGACCTTCCTATAGAGAGCATCATTAAAAAAGCGGCGGCGGGCCGTTACGATTTCATTCTGGTCAGCCGTACGCTCGGCTACGGTATTGCAGAGCTGTTGGCCCGGTTCGTCGATCAGCTGGACGCGGCCGGGATCCGCGAATGGTCGAAGATCGTCATCGGCGGGAAAGCGGTCACACCGGAGCTTGCTGCCGAACTCGGTTTCGACAAAGGATTTGATGAGCATGCGTCGATAGAGAATATTGCTGCCTATATCGAAGGGAGAGCGGCCGTTGCGCAATCGG
>CAIVNT010000029.1 GCA_903907305.1 uncultured Ignavibacteriota bacterium | reverse complement strand
CCCTCTGCTGGTCCGTATCATTCATTCAAGTTTTATGAAGTTCAGCGGCTTGCTCCCGGTGACGGCGGATGGTGGATGAGAATAGAATATGAGTGGGGAATGTATGTCGTTGTGGAATATTGTACGGACCGGCCTCCGAAATTTATCATCACCCGCATCCCATCAAACGTCTTGAAGGTGGAACCGAAGAATATTGATGTATACTGTTCAGGGTTTTCAGGTCCCTGTAATAGTAAACCAGATGGGACTGCCGGTATCTATTTGAAATACAAAAATAAAAGCACGTTGCCGTATGACAGCGTTCTGATGATCACAAAGGACAATTATAATTTCTCCGCAACAATACCGGCTTTTGCGAAAGGAGATACCGTCTGGTATTTCGCTGTTGCATTTAGCGTTTCCGGAAAAAGAATGAATACGCCTATCTACAGTTATCGGTTCTTTATTTCAGCAAAAACAAAATTATTGATCTATAACAATGCGCAGTACTCACTTAGCAATGCCCGCTATATTTATGTGAGTAATGATCCAATGTTCGATCTCTGGTCCGGTCCATACGACGGAATCGGTGAACTGTCAGATCTTCTAGCATTGTATTCCAATGTAGTTCTTGTTGATGGCAATTTCCCTGCCAGGAATGTCTTTCCTGCGATCACTGCTTGGATCAAAACTGGAACACCGCAGAATAAAAAGAATCTCTTCTTTTCCAGTCAGGACTACGGCTGCTATATCCAGCAGGATTGTGCCGACACAACCTTTGCTGCCGGAACATTCGAGAATGATTATTTAGGGATAGCAAAGCTCGGCCCCCAGGATGTGGGACCGACCGTTCGTCCAGTAAAGATGGTCCCTCAGCCCGATCCGGTGACGAATTATTTCATCAATTATAATGCGGACAGTTCAACAACTCTATGGCATTTCCCAACATCTGAATTCATGCTAGGTTATCCCGATTACATGCAGCCGAGCGGAACTGCGAAAGTGCTATTCAAAGATGGAACGGAAAATAATGTCTTTGGATTGCGGAACTCCGGCTCAACATTCAACACAGCTTTCTTTGCGTTCGATGTGGGAGCATTGTACTTCCGCAGTGATACATCGCTCACTCCCGCTAACGACCCGAAAAACCGATGGATTGCTGATGTGAAAGCATTGGCAAGCACCTTCTTCGATGCGGTATCAGGAGTTTCTGGAGAAAATACTGATTCACCAAATTCGTATACATTGCAGCAGAATTATCCCAATCCGTTCAATCCTTCCACGACAATCCACTACACAGTCGGGAAGAAGATGAATGTTCAGCTCAACGTCTACAATGTGCTCGGTCAAAAGGTCGCCGCTCTGGTGAATGAAACGAAAGAGCCGGGACAATACACCGCATCATTCATCGGCAGCACACTTTCCAGCGGACTCTATTTCTACGAGATGCGCGCCGGGAGTTTCGTGAGTGTGAAAAAAATGATGCTCTTGAAGTAAAAGATCAAAAAAGGTGCCGGTCACTTTTAAAGTGAACGGCACCTGAACCTTAACACGGGTGAAAATGATCAATCCATGAAAACTTTTCTTATCCTATTATTCTTTTCGGTATCACTCTTCGCGCAAGAGCGCGTGCTGCTGCACATCAACAAGAACGGCCAGCAGGAAGTTATCACGCTCAGGAAGAATGATGATGGTGCAAGAATGATCTCAGCGATTGAGCATCAAAAGGAACAGTCCTTGCATCGAACGGAAAGGATCAGTGGTGAGTACGATATTCTCAGGAACTATGATAATATAGTTCTGGGAAACTATTTCAGTTTTAATCATCAGGATGTGGCATTTCAATGGTTCACCGCATCCGCAGGGTGCAGAGTAAAAGAATTGTGGTGGCTCAATTCGCAGACAGCCGGTATTTCAAAGAAAGCAACGATACGTGCCTGGTATGCAAATCCCAAACTTAATGATCTTCCTAAAACAAATATTTCAAAATATGTTGGCTTTTATAAAGATACTTCTGATGGCGACGGTAATGTCACTCCGTTCAAACCTTCGGCGGGCGATCGATGGTTCTATTCCAACGGTACTGCGGATTCTTCCATTTGGAGTTTTGATCCGTTGGGGACGGAAGTATCAACATGGCTGCCGGGTTCCGGTCTTCAAGTGAATTTAGTTCCCTCTACATGGCAGAGTATCAAACTTGAATCGTTTGGTGATTCGATGTTTGTTGCTGAGAATCAACCGTTCGGATTTTCCATCTCCAATGATACAAAGGTGACCGATATTCCTCCCGGCGCCTTGGATACGGCGATGCAATTATTCGCTTGGCCGTCATGGTACAATCCAGGACATTCATTCAAATTCTATGAGATGGGACGTGCTGGTCCAAGTGATAAAGGGTGGCACCTCAGAACGCCTAATGAATTTGGAATGTATGTGATCATCGAATATACTAAGGACAGAGCACCGAAAATTGCACCGAAAAAACAGTTCACCACATTAAAAACAACGGCTCCCATACTGTATGCGACTATCACTGACGACAATCCCGGAGGTGGTGCGGTTGGAGTTCTCAATGCTATGCTGTTCCGGAAGATCGGTTCATTCTCATCGTATGACAGCATTCCAATGACTGCGAACGGAGATCAATATTCCGGCGTGTCATTATCGGGAAGCACCGGTGATACGATCTATTGGTATGTTACGGCAACGGATGTCAACGGCAATCGGGCTGTATCAAGTATTCAGTCCTATTATATTTTCAGGAAAAGACAAGCACGTTTGTTTCTTTACACTAATGCACAAAATACAATATCACGGTATACAGGAGATTCCTTCTTGTATGATCGTTGGTCAACACCAATAGATGGAATGGAAGGAGTTTTCGACCTTGTCGCTCTCTATCATAATATCATGCTGATCGACGGATCATTCCCTGCGAAAAATATATTTCCTGTCATAACTTCATGGATAAAATCAGGAAATGCGTCCATGAAAAAGAAACTCTTTTTCTCCAGCCAGGATTACGGTTGTTTTATTCAACCTGACTGTGCCGACACGACTTTTGCTCCAGGAACGTTTGAGTATGATTATCTTGGAATTTCCAAGATCGGACCGCAGGACATGGGACCTGTCAATCGTCCGATACAAATCGTGCCACAGACATATCAGCAGTCCGATAATATTACCGACGGGATCATCAAATATAATAATGACAGTTCAACGACGCTTTGGCATTACCCGAAGTTTGAGCAGGGATTTTCAGCGTATCCCGATTATCTTTCGAAAACTGCGTCTGCCTCTGCAGTGTTTACCGATGCAACCCCTGCACATAACATCTACGGCATATTGAATCGAGGAGCAACGTTCAGTTCGTTGTTCCTGGCGCTTGATGCCGCGTCACTCCAGTATCGGAGCGACACATCGTTGCATACTGCTGATTATTCATCCATCACCGACCCGAAATACCGATGGATCGGAGATGTGAAACATATCGCGGATTATTTCATCGCACCTATCGCTGAGATCGAAGAACGGAAGGGAGAATTGCCTCAGACATTCTCTTTAGTACAGAATTTTCCCAATCCTTTCAATCCGTCAACGACCATCAATTACGAAGTAGCATCGCGCGGACATGTCTCTATCAATATCTACAACATGCTCGGTCAAACGGTCGGGATTCTGGTCAATGAAGTGAAAGAACCGGGACGGTACACGGCATCGTTCAACGGCCGCGCATTGTCGAGCGGACTCTATTTTTATGAGATGCGGGCGGGGAGTTTCGTGAGTGTCAAAAAAATGATGTTGTTGAAGTAATATTGCTGTCAGCAGTACCCTTGTCAAGGTTAAGAACCTTGACAAGGGTATCGCAGATAGTATTTCTATTAGATGCGTATTGGAGTTTTGTGGATGAGAATAAAAATGATATTGTTGTAAATAACGCCGATCACATTAAAAAGGGAAAACGGTGAAAAAAATATTCAGCGACGTAATTCTGCTCATCATAATGACGGCAGTAGCGTCGCAAGCGCAATGGAATAAACTGACATTCCCAACAACCGAAAATCTCTGGAAGGTCCGCTTTGCCGACGCGAATACCGGCTGGGTTGCGGGACAGAAATTCATTTATCGCACAACGAATGGTGGCACAACGTGGACACCTCAGGACAGTACTAAAGGGGCTGTGTTTGCAATGGAGGCCTTCGATGGCCAGACATTGATCTATTCGGGTTATGGTCTCGGTATCAGACGGACAACGAACGGCGGACAAACCTGGTCAGTTGTCGATACCAATAGACACTATTATGATGATATGGCTTTCACCGGCATTTCCGTCGGATATGTCTGCGGCGGCGCGGTTCCATCGATGGCATCACCGATCGTTCGTAAAACGACGGACGGAGGTGCTACATGGTTCACCGTTGCACAGTCCTTTCCGAAAGCAAAGTTTGAATTGACCGGAATATCATTCATTAATGACCTCACCGGTTGGGTGGTAACGTATGATGGATTTGTCTATAAAACGGTCAACGGGGGAACGGTGTGGGAACTGCAAGATTCACTTGGATCCAACTCGTATAGAGATATTTGTTTCTATAATCCGAATTACGGTTGGATCGTAGGAGGCATTGCTGGAAATCAGAAAATGGAATATACAACGAACGGCGGAACAACATGGAATCATGTGTTACAGGGTGGAAGCAGTCCGCGGGAAGTGGAGATCGTTGATCTTACACATGCATGGTTCGGCGGTTCGAACAATGCTGCACCGTTTATCGGACGACTCGACTCGATCGGAGGCACATGGAAATCGCAAGAACTTCCGTCAGGAAGTAATGGTGTAGAATCGATCGACATGGTCAATACGTCTGTAGGTTATGCAGCAGGCGCAGGAGGGAATGTATATAAAACAACGAACGGCGGTGTGCTTTCAGTTTATTCTACTGATCATCATCCTTATTCCTTCGCCTTAGGGCAGAATTATCCGAATCCGTTCAATCCT
>CAIVNT010000028.1 GCA_903907305.1 uncultured Ignavibacteriota bacterium | reverse complement strand
CACAGTTCCAAGATCTTCACACCAGTTCACAGGGATCTCTGCAATAAAGACGAGACGGAAATCTTTCAGGATCTTTTGCTGCTCAAGTTCGGACATTGCAGTCCAGCCCTGAGCCGTGAAACAGCAATCATTATTTCCGCAATACAATGTGCAGTCGATCTTTGAACATCCTGACTGTTCAAATTCCGAGATGAGTTCCGAGATCGGACGGGCCTTCTGGATCCTGTAATCGTACCACGAGTTATAGATCTTCAAAAAGATCCATTGTGTCCACTTGTAATATGCGGGATCTGTCGTATTGACCTCGCGTTCCCAGTCATAACTCAGTCCGAGCATTTTGATCTGACGCCGGAAGTTGTTGATATTCTCAGTCGTCGTCACGGTCGGATGCACGTTCGTTTTCATCGCGTATCGTTCCGCCGGCAAACCGAAGGCATCCCATCCCATCGGATGAAGCACATTCACTCCGTTCAAACGCTGGAAGCGTGTGAAGATATCGGTTGCCGTATATCCTTCCGGATGACCGACGTGGAGTCCCGCTCCGCTCGGATATGGGAACATATCGAGCACATACAATTTTTTCTTGGTCAGATCCTCACTTGTTCTGTAGGTGTGATTCTTTTCCCAATAGTCCTGCCACTTTTTTTCGATGTCGTTAAAATTATAACCCATGAGACGTCAATGTCCTAATACTGATGAATGTGATCTTGTAACTATCTAAATCCTGCAATCTTGCAATCCTGTAATCTTGTAATCTTGCAACATATAATTTTTTTCTACCGCTCTTTTAAAGTTTCCGTCCTGACGAGATTATAATTCAAATCGGATTTTATCTCGCTCAGATTTTGGTCTACCATTCTCAGCGTATCTGCATGGACTCTGAGAAAGAACATTTTTTTTTCGGGTTTGTCGGGATTCAGTCCGTAGACGGTCGCATCATGTCCGAGGTAAGCTCCTTTGAGCATTTCATAAACACCATGATCGATCACTGCTTTATCCCCCTCCTTCTTACCGAGAAATGCCTGTTTAATAATGAACGGTGGCTCAGCATTACTGTTGTCGATGAATATCTCCAGTCTTGTCTTGATCTCGCTGCAATCTGCGCACGGTAGAATTCCCTCATACACTTCCCACACTGCGGATGATGATTCCTGGAGATTGAGTCTCGACGCAGTTGAACCACAACCGACGAACTGCAGCAACACGATAAATACTAAGAGCTTTTTCATCTTTCCCTCTGTGCACTCTATGGCGAAAAATGTGGTCAATTATTCTGAAGATACCGCTTCACCGTCAATTCTTTTACAATGTGGAATTTATTTCTGATCTCATCCACACTCGCTCCCTGTTGGGCCATTGTTCTGATCGCAGTCAACCGTAAAGAGAGTGCAGTGATCTTTCGCACCTCACCGTTCTTCACCCCTGCTTTTTCCAGATAAAAATTGATACGTTCGCGAATCCCTCGTGAAGTCATCCGTTGACCGCGAGTCCTGTTCCCGGCACTCATGAACAACGGCTCGGTCTCTTTCGCGTTCGTTCTGAATGTGAGGTAACCCTTAATGGCATCTTTGGTCTCATTCGGCAATGAGGTTATCATATCCTTACTCTTCATTCCTTTCAGCTGCAGGGCAACGGACATTACACCTTTTTTATTCTTAAGATCGCCGATATCTGCTCGGATCAATTCGATCTCGGAGAGTCCGCACGTGATCATCATCTTCACCACGGCAAAGTCGCGGAATCCGATCTCGTCCTTCCGTTCGATCGCCTGGATGAGTGCCTGCACCTCCAACACCGAAATGCTTTTGCGTGAATGGCGTTGATTCGGCGCTCCGCCCTTTACCAGTTTCGCAGGATTATTCACAAGAACGCCGACGGAGACCAAATAATCGAAAAATTTTCGAACCGACGAGAGATACATCGTCACAGATACCGGAGCAAGTTTGCGTTTTGTCAGTAAAAACTTTTTGTACCGTTCGATCTCTTTGGCGGAGCACTCCAGTTCCGGTTCAAGACGGACCCAGCGCATGAACTCTCGAAGCGTGCGTTCGTATGTTCCGCGCGTTTCGGGACTCCTGCGCTGCAGGTCATTCACGTAATCGGAGTGGAGTACGAGAAGCTTTTGAAGCGATATGGATTGTGGGCTGTGCTGTTTCATCGTCCGTTATGGAAAATAAATAAAATGGCTGTTATAAGCAACGCACGGCTATTGCTTACGAGCGATGATTTCCTTACGTTTTTCACAGCGAAAAGCACTTCCAACGAATCAATGATGGAGAAATAGAAACATACATTTTGTAGACTCCTCCTAATAATGTTATTGTCTCAATAAAAATATTTGAGCTTTTCCTTACAACTTTTTGATTTTAACCGTACGACTTCTTATATGAAAAAAATTATAATAACCTTTTTTTTCCTCTCAATTCCTCTCTTTTCACAGAATAGCCCACTGGTTTCACCAAAGTCCGATGTCTTTATGCAGGGATTCTACTGGAATTCCCCGCCCGGCGGAGTGTGGTATGATTCTTTGGCTTCACTTGCACCGAAACTCGCATCTGCCGGCATCAGCGCAGTCTGGTTCCCCTCTCCATCAAAAGGTGCAGGAGGGGGATTTTCGATGGGATATGATCCGTATGACCATTATGATTTCGGCGAATATTTCCAAAAAGGAAGCCGTGAGACCAGATTCGGCAGTAAGAAGGAACTGGTCAATGCGATAACTACTTTTCATTCCGTTGGAATTGACGTCTATGCTGATGCCGTGATGAGACACATGATGGGAGGAGAAATCCGTGCACCATACGAATGCATTCCTTTGAACAATGGGAGTAAAATCGTTGCTGATTCAGCGTTTATGGTCTTTAACTATCCTAACGGATCTGGAAGGTTCAAGAAATCTCCTGCCGAGTTTTATCCCAACTCCGAACATTGCTTTGTCGATCCGAAATTCGTGGAGACCGATCCGCTTTTCCGGTTCGGGGAATGGCTGGACCATAACAAACAGAGTGTCAAGGATAGTCTTATTGCCTGGGGAAAATATCTGAGGAATGAATTGAAATTCGACGGATTCCGACTGGATGCAGTGAAATCTATCGATCCGGCATTCATTGCGGCCTTCCTGAAATCGGCAAACGGAACGAATTACGCTGTTGCCGAACTGTGGAGCAATACAACTGATATTGGAAACTGGCTTAATGCAGCAAAGAACCAGAATGGCGCAACCATTGCAATGTTCGACTTCCCGCTTCGATACACTCTCAAAGATATGTGCAACAACACGAGCGGCAGTTTCGATATGCGCTCTCTCGATAATGCAGGACTCGCCGGTGCCGGCATTTCCGGATTTGATTATTCAACATTCGTTGAGAATCATGATTTCGATCGAACCGGATATGATGGGCAGACTGATAATGGCCATGATCCTGTCCTGACGGATAAACATCTTGCGTATGCGTACATCCTTTTTTCCGAAGGACGTCCATGTATTTTCTTTAAGGATTATTTCACCTACGGATATTCGGGAAAGATCGACACGCTCATTTGGATCCGTCAGAATTTTCTCGGGGGCGGCACAACGAAACGGAACGGACTTAACCCTTACTATATTAGAGAAGATAATAATCAGGATCAGAACATTGTCGGCGCGGATGTGTATGTTGCACGGCGGGATGGATTCGGCTCACAAAAAGGTGGATATATCGTCATCAACGATAATCCAACCCAATGGATCGATGTTTGGGTTGATACGGATCTACCTGTGGGAACAGCATTCAAAGATTTTACAGGAAAAGATGCGAACAAGATCGTAGTCGGTCCTTCTCCCGGCGGCACCAAGAATCGTGTGAAGTTATGGTCCCCTGCACGCAGCTATACACTCTTCATCGCCGACACGGTCTCTATATTGAATAATCCTCCTGTTCTGAACCGCATTCCGGATCAGCTGACATACACCAATGCGAAATTCGAATATCGGTCCGTTGCGAGCGATGTGAATAAGCAAACTTTACAATATTCACTTTTAAATAATCCTTCGTGGCTTTCCGTCGATGCATCCGGAAAGTTGAGCGGTTCACCTTCGTTCTCCGACACCGGGTCTGCTCAGATTATCCTTTCCGTCAAAGATCCTGCAAATGCTGCAGATGCCGATACATTCATCGTTACTGTATTTCGCAATGTCGCACCGAAGATCACACAGAAATCCGACACAACTGCAGTGGCAACGAAACGATTCGAACGGATCATCACTGCAACGGATGATGCCGTTGACCGTCCACTTACATTTTTTCTGAGCACAAGACCGAACTGGCTATCCATCGGAGTCAATACCGGCATCATCAGCGGGACTCCTTCACAAGCAGATACAGGCGCAACAAACATCACTGTGATCGTAACGGATCTAAAAGGAGGATTCGATTCGACAAAATTTATTCTCACTGTAAAACCGGTGAAAGATTCTGTCATCGAAACGTACCGCAAACCGGTGATCGATGGACTGATCGGCTTTGTTGATGACTGGAAGAACGAAATGATCGTACAAACGGATAAGGACAGCGACAGTGTCTGGTGGGATAAGATCACCGGACCTGTCAATAACGAATTATATAAGCTCCTTGTCACGTGGGATGCGGATTCAATGTACCTTGGCGTTGATTACATCCTGAATGATAAAAATAATACACTCATTCTGTATGTCGATGCCATACCGGGTCGCGGAGTCACAAATTTTATTTCCACCGGTGCATACAAAGGAGATTATCCCAAGAACAATCGTCTTCGTATCGATCACGGTATCGATCTCATTATCGCTTCATACAATCAAGATTCGCCATCCGTCTTTCTTACGGATAGCAATCAGAGTGTCAATATCACTCCAAAGACCTCCCATGTACGCGGCGCAGGCGGCCACGGACTGGAAACAGCTATCGCTTGGAATGATCTCTTCCAATTGGGAAATGGCCTCGTCCCCAAGAACACCGTGCTGAATCTCGTAGCACTTGCATCCGGCGGATATGATTACGGTTCAGGCGATGCGATGCCGGACAATCCCGATGTGGACGGAAATTCCGGTCCGGACAGTCTTATCAATCTCGCTTCAGTTCAGGTGGATAAGAACGGCGATGGAATTCCAGATCCGACGATATTCCTCACTGAAGTGCGGAAAGAAATTTCTCAAAATGCGATTCCTGCAGAATTCCGACTTGAACAGAATTATCCTAATCCGTTCAATCCAACCACCACAATTCGATTTTCAGTCCCCCCTTCGCTTACATCAATTGGCGGCGGAACTTCTGTATTGCTCAACATCTATGACATTCTTGGCCGCAACGTTGCCTCAGTTGTAAGTGGACGATTCCAGCCGGGGAATTATTCTATAACCTGGAACGCTTCGGGATTTACGAGCGGGATATATTTTTATACCTTAATATCAGGGGATTTTAGAGTATCAAAGAAACTTTTATTATTGAAATGATTTTAATACAGGACAATAATGTCTGATGATATCTATGCAAGCGCTTTCAATTGGGAATTTAACTTGATATTGATTTCTCAAAAAGGTAAAATGTTGCAGGCAATATAATTTTTAATTACCTATTAAAAGGGATTGTATGAAAAATCTATTACTAATTTTACTTGTGCCTGCAATATTTTACGCACAATCAAATCATTCCGTTTCTTTTACAGGAAATCCTGCAAGCGATTTTAACTCTGCGGAAAAATATGTCAACAATCCCGTAGATTATTACTTAACTTTTGATGCTACAACGTTATTTATTGGTGCTAAGAATAACACAGGGGGTAACTTTGGTGGTGCAGATGTTCTGACAATATATATTGATACTGATCCAAACGCATCTATTACTTCGGGAACTGGAACT
>CAIVNT010000027.1 GCA_903907305.1 uncultured Ignavibacteriota bacterium | reverse complement strand
TCCCGCCCAGAGCATGCGGTAATTACGATTTAAAGAGTTCGTCATCCCCGAACGTTTCTATCGGGGATCCGATGAGATTCCCGCCAAGAGCATGCGGGAATGACGCGTTAAAGAGTTCGTCATCCCCGAACGTTTCTATCGGGGATCTGACAAGATTCCCGCTAAGAGTCCCGCCTTATGAGATTCCGCCTCGCGGGATTCCAGAAAGCGGAACATGCGGGAATGACGCTAAGCATAAATCCGTCATCCCCGAATGCTCCTATCGGGGATCAGACAAGATTCCCACTAGGAACATGTGGGAATGACGCAATGAATTAAATCGTCATCCCCGAACGTTCCAATCGGGGATATAGTAAGATTCCCGCCAAGAGCATGCGGGAATGACGCGTTAAAGAGTTCGTCATCCCCGAACGTTTCTATCGGGGATTTGACAAGATTTCCACTCGAAGAGTCGAGTCTTCGATCAGGAACATATGGGAATGACGTACTGAAACCGACGCCGTAGGCGTCCACTGTTTGTAAAGGAGACACACTCATGACCGACACTAAAAAATACAGCCTCTTAATCGTCGATGACGAACCGATCGTTCGCGAATCACTCACCAAATGGTTCAAGCAGGACGGCTTCCGTGTGGAAGCTGCGCAGGATGCCAATGCCGCACTCAAACTGATGGAGAAAGGTCCGTGGGATGTCGTCATCTTGGACATTAAAATGCCCGGCATGAGCGGACTCGAATTGCTGAAGCGTCTCCGCGAGATCGACCGTGCTGCGCAGGTGATCATGGCTACGGCATTCGCTTCCGTGGAAAGTGCCGTGCAGGCGCTCAAGGACGGCGCATTCGATTACGTTACGAAACCGATCGATCCCGATCATCTATCACATCTTGTGTCGAATGCTATCCAGCAAAAAAAACTAGAGGATGAGAATTCCATCCTGCGCGACCACATCACCGAGATTTCCTGTGTGAACGAGATCGTCGGCGAAAGTCCGCAGATCAAGCGCGTGATCGATCTTTCGCTCACTGTGGCAAAGACCGACACCACTGTCATGATCCGCGGCGAAAGCGGTACGGGAAAAGAGCTTATTGCACGCACTATCCACGCCAACAGTGCGCGCAGATATTTCCCCATCATCACCGTCAACTGCGGAGCGGTGGCGGAATCATTGTTGGAAAGTGAACTCTTCGGCCACGAACGCGGAGCATTCACCGGTGCGCAGTATCGGCGAAAAGGAAAATTCGAAATGGCGGACGGAGGCACTATCTTTTTGGATGAGATCGGCACCGTCAGTCCGAAGATGCAGATCGAATTATTGCGTGTGATCGAAACAAAGCAATTCACCAGAGTGGGCGGGAATGAAACGATCTCCAGTGATTTCCGCATTATTTGCGCCACGAATCGCAATTTGGAAACGGCGATCAAGGAAGGTTCCTTCCGTGAGGACCTCTATTATCGACTGAATGTCTTCAGCGTGCTTATCCCGCCCATCCGCGAACGCCGGATGGATATTCCGATGCTCGCGCAGTTCTTTGTGAAGAAATATGCTATTATCATGAACCGCCCTGTCAACGAGATCTCCGGTGACGCGATGGATATGCTCGTCCGGTATGATTGGCCGGGAAATGTGCGCGAATTGGAAAATGTCATCGAACGGGCGATGGTCCTTTCGCAGGCGCCGTCCATCCGTGCGACCGATCTGCCGTTCCAGAATGTAACGAAACTGGAATTGCCGAAGGATGACACGCTCGAGGCGATGGAGAAGATGCACGTGGAAGCGATCCTCGATTCCGCAAAGTGGAACATCACCCGCGCCGCAGATATCCTGGATATCGACCGCGTAACGCTCTATAATAAGATCGCAAAATACGGATTGAAGAAACCGTAACATTGCGATGTTACTCTGAGCGGGAGCGGAGAGTCTGAAGCTACAGGTTTGCCACTCTGAGCGACAGCGAAGAGTCTGAGGTTAATGCAGTTGTACCGAGCGCAGCGAATAATCTGCAACTACACTATTGAACAAATTATTTTGAATGCTTCTTCCGATCCGCCTCATACCTCTGCACCCTGTTTCAGTTGAGCTGATCGGTTCGCTCATCCGTCCGCTCCGTTCCATGTTCCTTACGGATGTCAGCGTTGAACCGATAATGGATTCCATCGTGGACAAGGTGTTGGACGAATCCCGTGGACAATACAATTCCACGGAGATCATTGTAGAACTTCTTCGCTGTTATCCTCTTGCAAATGCGAAGATCGCCGGTATTACGTCGGTTGATCTCTTCGTTCCCGTTCTCACCTACGTCTTCGGCGAAGCACAGTTGGATGGACCCGCCTGCGTCGTTTCCACGTTTCGTCTGGACGATACCATTTACGGTCTTGCTCCTGACCCCGCATCATTCTTCGAGCGTACGCTCAAAGAAACAGTCCACGAACTCGGCCACACCTACGGACTTCTTCACTGCCGCAATTTTAACTGCGCGATGCATACTTCCACCACCGCTGAGGACATCGACCTGAAAGCAGCAACCCTCTGCGATGACTGTATGGAAAAACTGGGGATGTAGGGGGGGGGAATTCCTGCTAAAAGTCCCGCCTTATGAGATTCCGCCTCGCGGGATTCCAGAAAGCGGAACATGTGGGAATGACGCGGTAAAAAGAGTTCGTCATCCCCGATTGCTCCTATCGGGGATCTATCAAAAATCAATAAAAAGATCTTTCCATTCTGGGTTTATTTTTTCGATTAATCGAATCTTCCATTCACGATTCCACTTCTTTAATTGCTTTTCTCTTGTAATTGCATTTCGGATATCTTCATATTCTTCAAAATATATCAACGAAGTTGTCTTATATTTTTGAGTAAATCCGGGAATGAAGGATTCTTTGTGTTCAATGATTCTTCGCTTGAGATTGGAAGTTACCCCGATGTATAAAACGCCATTGGGTTTGTTTGTGAGAATGTAAATGTATGAACTCATAGGACAATAGGAATTTGTAGAGATTCCCGCCAAGAATCCCGCCGTTTGAGATTCCGCCTTGCGGGATTCCAAAAAGCGGAACATGCGGGAATGACGCAGTAAAAAAGTTCGTCATCCCCGAACGCTACTATCGGGGATCTGACAAGATTCCCGCTAAGAACATGCGGGAATGACGAATAATTAAATATATTTGTTCATTTTTCTAATCCAACGGGCTCCTCACCGCAACGCCCCCTTTATTCAGCACGTGAGTGTAGATCATTGTCGTGCGCACATCCGCGTGCCCCAGCAGTTCCTGCACCGTTCGGATGTCATACCCGTTCTCCAGTAAATGTGTGGCGAACGAGTGCCGGAATGTATGTGCTGAACCGCCTTTAACTATTTGAGCAAGACGAATTGCTTTCTTGATCTCGCGCTGCACGTGTGATTCCTCAATATGATGCCGCATCTTCCTTCTTGTTACCGGATCCACCGACAGCCTGGAGGCGGGGAACAGGTATTGCCATTCCCACGAGCGCGGGGCCTCCGGGAACTTCTTCGCCAGTTGATAGGGGAGATGCACTTCCCCGAAGCCGTCCGCCAGATCGATGGTAT